>JAJZVS010000476.1:356-2528 GCA_021845555.1 Pseudomonadota bacterium | reverse complement strand
ACACATGACGGCAATGTGTCCAGCCATGGCGGCAATGTGTCCAGCCATGGCGGCAATGTGCCCAGCCATGGCGGCAATGTGCCCAGCCATGGCGGCAATGTACCCAGCCATGACGGCAATGTACGTGGCAGGTTTCTGTTCAGACCTCGATCACGCCGTGGTGCGCCGTTACCGCTGTCGGATCGATCAGCACATCGAAACCGAGATCGAGCAGGCGGCGGCACACCCAGTAATCCTCGGACAGATATGTGCCGGCATGAACGCCGACCCGGAAAACATCGTAATGCACCGGCGAATCGAGATCGCCCTGGGCCGTGCCCGGTCGGCTGTAGACCCGCCCATGCGCGATCGCGTCCTCGATCAGGGCGCCGCAGGCCCGGCGCGACAGGAGCAGCGCCGCCGTGCCCACCTTGTCCACCTTGAGCAGCGAACCGCTGACCCCACGGCTGCACCCGACGTTCCAGAGGTGGTTGCCCGCCGCGTCGTAGCCCTTCAGCGCGACCGGCGCGCCGATCACGTCGGCCCCGGCCATCAGCATGCGCTGGAGCGCGGGCGCCGGCAGTACCGTATCGGCATCCAGGAACAGCAGATGCGTGAGCTCAGGTCGGGCATGGAACCCCGCAAGAATGGCGTTGCGCGCGCGGGTGATCAAACTCTCGTTGCCGATCGCGCTGTGGACGAAGCGGATTCCCGCCGCCGCGAACGCGAACAGACAGCGCAGATATTCCAGATGCACCATGCCGCCATAGGCCGGCGTGCCGATCATCAGGTTCGCCGCCTGCCAGGCGGGCGGGGCCGGGGCGCCGGCGGTGCTCATTCCAGCCGCTCCAGCGGACGATACATCTCCGGATTGCCGATGATCTGCAGCGTCACCTCGCACATCCGGCGCAGCGCCTCATCGGGCATGGCGCGCAGCTGCGCGAGCAAAGCGAGATTGTTTTGATAGAGCGGCGCGTCCGCCGCCCGATCGCGCCGGTGATGCAGATGATACGCGCGCGAACCCGCGACGATCCCGGGGCGGATGCCGGCGCGGGCCAGTTTGTGGTCCATCGCGTCATCCTCGCCGCCCCAGCCCTCGAACCGCTCGTCCCAGCCGCCGAGGAGCTCGAAGATGGCACGCTGGAACACCACGATGCCGCCGCAGGACGGCGGAACCTCCCCGGTCTGCTCGCGCGGGGGCGCAGCGGCGGCGAAGCCGGGCGCGGCAAGCGCCGCCGGATCGCCGCGCAGGCGGCGCGATGCCGCGGCATCGAGGTCCAGCACCCGCGCATAGGCCCGCACCGCCGGCACGCCTTCGCGCACCGCCGCCACCGCCTGGGCAAGCCCCGGCCCGATCACGTCGGCGTCGCCGAAGGCGAGCACCGGGGTCTCGGCCGCGCGATAGCCGACGTTCATCGCCCAGCTTTTGTTGAACGGGCCGGGCCCGTAGGTGAACAGCGGTTGCAGCCCCGGCCAGAGCGGCAGGTCGCCGAGCGTCGGGACGATGTCCTGCTCCACCACGATCACCCGACCGGGTGCGAGGGTCCGCAGCCAGGCCAGCACCGCTTCCAGGTTGGCGCGGCGGTCCGGATCGTCCCCGGCGCGAAAGGGTATGATATAGCTGGTGTCCTGCATGCGGCGCGATTCTAACCGATATCGCGCCGGCGGATAGAGTCCCGGAGTGCGCGATGATCTCCTGCCTGTGCGTGACGCGCGGCGACCGTCCTGCCCTGCTGGCCAACGCGGTCGGCGATTTCGCCCGCCAGGACCATGCGGAGCGGGAATTGCTGATCCTGCATGACGGCGACGATGCGGCGGCGGGCGCGATCGCGGCGATCGTGGCGCGGACGCCGGGCGCGCCCATGGTGCGGATCGAGCGCGTCGCCCCCGGCCGCCCGCTCGGTGCGCTGCGCACTCTGGCGATGGCGCGCGCCGGCGGAGACTGGGTCTGCCAGTGGGACGACGATGACCGCTACCATCCGCAGCGGCTGTCCCTGCAATGGTCGCTGGCGCTGCGCGAGCGCGCCGGGGCGGTGTTCCTGGTCGATCAGTTGCATCATTTCGTGCCCACGCGGACGCTGTCGTGGGACGATTGGAGCAGCGAGCCCTACCCGATGAACCTGATCCAGGGGAGCGTGCTGGCGCGGCGCGACCTGATGCCGCCTTACCCCGAGCTGTCGCGCGGCGAGGACA
>JAJZVS010000476.1:0-346 GCA_021845555.1 Pseudomonadota bacterium | reverse complement strand
CGGCTGCGCGGCAAGGGCTGGTGCTATATCTATACCTTCCATGGCGCAAATGTCTGGGATGGCGCGCATCATCAGGCGATCGCACGGGCGAAGCATCTGCCACCGGCGATCCTGCTGCCGCGTTTGGGGGAGTTGCGCCGGCGGCTTGGCGACTATGCGCCGGCGTTGGGGCCGGCCACGATCAGGCTGGGCGCGGAGACCGTGGCGGTGGGCTGATGCGGGGCCGGCGCCGCCGCCGACGGGATTCAGGCGCGGCGGCGCTTGCGACGCCCGACGACCGCAGCGGCGACGAGGCCGGTCCCGAGCAACGCGGCCGAATCGGGTTCGGGCACCTGGGCGGTCCAGA
>JAJZVS010000475.1 GCA_021845555.1 Pseudomonadota bacterium | reverse complement strand
CGTTGCCCTGGTCGCCCCGTCGGGCGCCGGCAAATCCACCCTGCTGCATCTGGCTGGCCTGTTGGAAAAGCCCGACGGCGGCTCCGTGATCGTGGACGGGCGCGATGCCGGCGCGCTGTCGGACGCGGATCGCACCGCGATCCGCCGCGACACGATCGGCTTCGTCTATCAGTTCCACCACCTGCTGGCGGAGTTCTCGGCGCTGGAGAACGTGATGCTGCCGCAGATGATCGCCGGGGTGCCGCGCTCCGTCGCCGCGGCACGGGCGCGCGAACTGCTCGGCGCGTTCGGCCTGTCCGCGCGGCTGGCGCATCTGCCCGGCAAGCTCTCGGGCGGGGAGCAGCAGCGGGTGGCGATCGCGCGCGCGCTGGCGAACCGCCCGCGCGTGCTGCTGGCCGACGAGCCGACCGGCAATCTGGACGTGGCGACCGCCGGCGGGGTGTTCGCGGAATTGCTGGCGACGGTGCGCGGACAGGGCGTGGCGGCGCTGATCGCCACCCACAACCCGGACCTGGCGGCGCGGATGGACCGGGTGGTGACGCTGCGCGACGGGGCGGTGGTGGCGGGGGCGGTGGTGGCCGGCTGATCAGGCCGGCAGCAGCGCCACGCCGGCGGCCTTGGCGGCACGGGCGAGGTCGGTGTCGCGGGTGGCCAGCGGCAGGTTGCGGCGCAGCGCGAGATCGAGATAGGCGGCGTCGTAGGCAGTGAGGCGATGGGCGCGGGCGAGCGCCAGCAGCGGCGCGGGCGTCAGCACCGGATCGTCGGTCTCGATCGTCAGGCGGTTCAGCAGGCGATAGACATGCTCGATCTCCTCGGCGGTGATCCGCCGTCGCCGCTCGGCTGCCAGCAGCGCGTTCGCCAGTTCCACATGCCAGATGGCCGGAACCAGAGCGGTCGAGACGGCCAGCCGATCCAGCAGGGCGTCGCTTTCGGCGGTCCGTTCGTCATCGAAGCACCAGGCCATTGTGGCCGAGGCGTCGAGGACGAGATCGGCGGTCAATACCGCCGTCCCTCTTCGATCAGTTCCCGCAGGCTGATCCCGCCGAGGGAGTGGGTTTTGCGGAACGCCTTCAGCGCCGCGATGGCATCCTTCACCGCCGCGGGATCGCGCTGATCCACCGGGGTGAGCTGGGCCACCGGCTTGCCATGGCGGGTGATGGTGAAGCGTTCGCCCCGCTCCACCCGCTCCAGCAGGTCCGACAGATGGGTCTTGGCCGCGAAAGCGCCGATGGTCTCCATATCAACTAGTCTCCAACCAGTCGGTCAAAACATAGTTCCCGATACCCCGCGCGCAAGCCCCCAGGCTGGCGGGTCCGCGCCCCGCCGCGCTACGCTGCGCTCATGTCCCTGCGATATCTGGTCACCGGCGGCGCCGGCTATGTCGGCAGCCATCTTGTGCTCGCCCTGGCCGAGCGCGGCCACGACGTGACCGTGCTCGACAACCTCCGCCAGGGCCACCGGGCCGCGCTCCCCGCGGGCGTGCGGCTGGTCGAGGCCGATCTCGCCGATGCCGCCATGGTGGATGCCGTGCTGGCGGACGGCCCGTGGCACGCGGTGTTCCATTTCGCCGCCCTGTCGCTGGTGGGCGAGAGCATGCGCGAACCGTTCCGCTATCTGCTGGAGAACGCCACCAACGGTATCCGCCTGATCGACGCCTGCACCCGCCACGGGGTGCGCCGCTTCGTGCTGTCCTCCACCGCCAATTTGTTCGGCACGCCGGAGACCATCCCGATCGCCGAGGATGCCGCGATCGACCCCGGCTCCCCCTATGGCGAGAGCAAGCGGATGATCGAGCGCGCGCTGGTCTGGGCCGACCGCGTGCACGGGCTGCGCAGCGCCTGCCTGCGCTATTTCAACGCCGCCGGGGCTGATCCTGGCGGCCGTCTGGGCGAGGACCACGACCCCGAGACCCATCTCATTCCGCTGGCGATCGACGCCGCGCTCGGCCGCCGCGCGGAATTGCAGGTCTTCGGCACCGACTACCCCACGCCGGACGGCACGTGCATCCGCGACTACATCCACGTGAGCGATCTCGCCCGCGCGCATCTCGCGGTGCTGCCGCTGCTCGATCATGCCAGCCGGACCTACAACCTCGGCAACGGCCAGGGCGCCTCGGTGCGCGCGGTGATCGCGGCGGTCGGGGAGGTGACCGGGCGGGCGGTGCCGCACCGGATCGCGGACCGCCGGCCGGGCGATCCGCCGGTGCTGGTGGCTTCCTCCGCGCTGCTGCGCGCCGAGACCGGCTGGACCCCGCGGTTTCCCGGCCTGCACGACATCGTCCGCACCGCCGCGGCGTGGCGGGACGCGCACCCGGAAGGCTACGGCGACTGATCCCGGCCGGCTCATCCGCCGGGCGGGATCGCGCGCCGGGTTGGCCGGCGGCGGCGCGCGAAACATAGGTCATCCCCCCGCGCTTGCCGCGCCCTCCGCGCCGCCGTAGTGAAAGAGCAACCGCAGGAGGAGACACAGCATGAAATTGATGAGCTTCCGCCGCCCCGACGGCAGCGCGAGCTGGGGCATCGTCAAAGGCGA
>JAJZVS010000041.1 GCA_021845555.1 Pseudomonadota bacterium | reverse complement strand
GGCGGAGTTGAAGATCCCGGTCGGCGTGCCGCGGTCGCGGATGTTGAACCAGGTGCGCACCACCTTGGCATCGAGCGGGAATTGCGGCGCCTCGCCGATCCCGAGCAGCACCCGGGTCCAGGCGAACTGCGCCATCGAGCCGACGAACCCGGCCCAGACCTGCGCCAGCGACCACACCACCGCGCCGATACCGAGCAGCACTCGCGGCCCCACCCGGTCGATCGCGAAGCCGACCGGCAACTGGGCGAAGCAGTAGGTCCACAGGAAAACCGAGAGCAGCACCCCCATCTCGGCAATGGACAGGTGCAGATCCTGACGGATCAGGGGATTGGCGATCGCCAGCGCCACCCGGTCGATATAGTTCATGGCGCCGGTGATCAGCAGCATGCTGACGGAGACACGCTGGATCGTGCGAAGTCTTTGCGAGGCCGTTAGATCGCTCACGGGACCGTTTCCTTGCCCAGAAAGCCGACGATTCGCGTCGGCGGGAGGGCAACGTTGTACTGCCCGGACCTGGCCGGCAACCGCATGCCGGCACAACCCTGCCTCGCCCGCCGCACCCGGCCGGCGCCACGGGAGGCGGCCATGGACGATAAAACGGGTGAGCATACCGACGTGGCGGGATAAGCTCCGGGTATCCACGCAGACACCAAGGAGGAAGCGATGCCGGAGCAGAACCCCGCCGTTGCCCCCGCCGCGCCGGTCGGGATCAACCATGTCGTCATCAACGTTCGCGATCTGGAAGCCTCGCACCGGTTCTGGACCGAGATGCTGGGGCTGCGCCAGGTGGGCGAGGTGCCGGCCGGCCTCGGCGGCGTCCGGCGCGGGCGGATGCGCTTCTACAGCGGGCTCCGCGACGGGCGGCTGAACCACCACGACGTGGCGCTGGTGGAGACCCCCGACCTGCCGCCGCAGGACGCCGGCGCCTCCGCGATCGGCCATATCGCGCTGGCCCTGCCCGACCGCGCCGCCTGGCTCGCCCGGCTCGCGTTCCTGCAAAGCCGCGGCGTTCCGTTCGAGCGCCGGGTGGAGCACGGCATGACCCATAGCCTCTATATCCGCGATCCGAACGGCTACAGCGTGGAACTGCTCTACGAACTGCCGCGTGCGGTGTGGGAGGGCGATATCGACGCCGCGCTCAACCACTACGTGGCGTTGCCGACCGTGGGGGAAGCGGCGCTGGCCGACCGCGCCGAGGGCCTGCCGGTGTTCGCCCGCGCCTGAGCGTCCAGCCCCCCGTCGCTTCCCCCGCGGCGTGGGAGAGGTGAAGGCGGCGCGGGTTCGCCCGGTCGCGCAAAGATGCGTTGCGTGCGCAGCGGCGCCCGGCGCAGGTTCGGCCGGCACCGGGCACAAGCGCGGGCGGCAGCGCGCGGCGCGACCCCGGCGGCGCGAAATGGGGGGAAAACCATGCCGACCTACATCCTGCTGGCAAAATGGACCGATCAGGGCATGCACAACATCGCCGACAGCCCGAAGCGGCTGGACGCGGCGCGCCGCGCGCTCGCCGAGATGGGCGGGCAGATCCGCACCATCTACATGACGCTCGGCGAATACGATCTCGCGGCGGTGTGCGAGGCGCCGGACGATGCGGTCTGGGTGCGCTTCACGCTGATGCTCGGCCGCCTTGGCGATCTGCGCACCACGTCGATGAAGGCGTTCCCGGAGGACGCCTATCGCGGCATCGCCGCCTCGCTGGCCTGAACCGCCGCCTCCGCCGCGCGCAGCGCCGCCCAGACGCGCGGGGGCGAGGCCGGCTGCGCGTCCAGCCGCGCGCCCGCCTGCGCCAGCGCGTCGTTCACCGCGTTCATCAGCGCGCCGATCGCGCCCAGCACGCCGCCTTCGGCCATGCCCTTGATGCCGGCCGGGGTGCGCGGTGTCGGCGTGTTCATGTGCCGCAGCTCGAACCCCGGCAGGTCCCCCGCGCGGGCCAGCGCGTAGTCCATGAAACTGCCGGTCAGGAACTGGCCGTCCGCGTCGTACACCGCCCGCTCCATCAACGCGCCCGACAGGCCGAGGGCGATCGCGCCGTGCGTCTGGCCTTCCACCACGATCGGGTTGATCACCTGGCCGGCATCCTCGGCGGCCAGGTAGCGCAGGATGCGCACCTCCCCGGTGTCGCGGTCGAGTTCCACCAGGCAGGCATGCGCGGAGTTGCTGAACGTCAGCGGCGGCGGGTCGTAGGCGGCCATGACGTGCAGTCCCGGCTCCATCCCCGCCGGCAGGCGCAGCGGATCGAGATAGGCGCGCCGCGCGATCTCGGCCAAGGTGACGCCGGCCTTCTCCCAGCCGCCCTCGGTGGCGCGGAACACGGCGCTGTCGTGCAGGGTGATCCCCGCGGCGCTGTTCAGCCCGAGCATGTCGGCGGCAATCGCCAGCACCTTCGCGCGCAGCCGCTGGCCGGCGATATAGAGCGCGCTGCCGCCGGCGGTGCCGCCGCGCGCGCCGCGGCTGCCCATGCCGTAGGGGGCGACGTCGGTATCGCCGAGTTGCACCGTCACGTCGCGCACCGCGGCACCCAGCCCGGCGGCGACGGTCTGCGCCAGGCTGGTCTCGTAGCCCTGGCCCGATCCCATCAGCCCGCAACTGGCCAGCACCGCGCCGGAGGGTTCGATCCGCACCACCGCCGCCTCGTGCCCCGAGCCCGGCACGCCCGACGCGCGATAGAAGGCCGAGCCGTAGGTGGTGCTTTCCAGCGCCGCGCAGAGGCCGATGCCAAGGAGCCGCCCCTCCGTGCGCGCCGCGCGCTGGGCTGCCCGCGCGCCCGCGTAGTCCAGCGCCGCGGCCACCGCCTCCAGCGTCGGGCGTGGGGTGATCGCCTCCAGCGTCTCCCCGGCGGCGGTGACGTAGGGAAGCTGGGCGGCGTCCAGCATGTTGCGCCGGCGCACCTCCAGCGGATCGAGGCCGAGTTCGTGGGCGATCGCGTCGATCGTGCCCTCCGTCACCCAGGAAACGATCGCCATCGGCGCGCGCATCGGCGCCGAGGGGCATTTGTTGGTCAGCCACACCCGCACCTCGTAGCCGAGTTCGGCGATGCGGTACGGGCCGGGCAGGTTCATCACCAGCATCCGCGCCATGTAGTTGGCGGGGAAGAAGCACCAGGCGCCGAAATCCTGGTCGAGCTCGGCCGACAGCGCGAGGATGGTGCCCTCGGCGGTGACCGCGGCGCGGGTCGTCACCACGTCCTCGCGCGCGTGCAGGGCGGCGGCCAGATTCTCGCCCCGGCTTTCGCGCCAGCGCACCGGCCGCGCAAGCAGTCGGGAAGCCGCGGCGCAGGCGAGTTCCTCGCGCAGCAGCACGATCTTCTGGCCGAATCCGCCGCCCATGTCGGGGGAGCGGATCGTCACCTGCGCCTCCGACAGGCCGAGCCTTGCGGCGAGCGCGGTGCGATACGGGTGCGGCGCCTGGGTGCCGACCAGCATCGTCAGGTGTTCGCGCCCGGCATCCCACAGCGCGATGCAGCCGCGCGGCTCCATCGGCGCATGCGTCTGGCGCGGCTGGGCGAAGCGTGCGGTGACGATACGGTGCGCGGCGGCGAAGGCGGCGTCCAGGCCGGGCGTGGCGTAGTGCTGGTGGGAGACGAGGTTGCCCGGCACCGCAGGATCGACCAGCGGGGCGCCGGGACGTGCGGCGGCTTCGATCGAGGCGACGGCCGGCGTCGGCTCCCAGGTCACGGCGACAAGCTCGGCCGCTTCCTCGGCGGCGGCCTGCGTTTCGGCCAGCACGATCGCCACCGGATCGCCCACCATGCGGACCGCGGTGGCGGGCATCGGCGGCGTTTCCACCGGATGCAGCCCCTCGATCGGCGGGGCGAGTCGCAACGGCGCGGCGAGGCGGGCGAGATCGTCCCCGGTCAGCACCGCCGCCACGCCGGGGAGGGCGCGCGCCGTCGCGGTGTCGATCGCGCCGATCCGCGCCGCGGCGTGCGGGCTGCGCACGAAGGCGGCGTGCAGCGCGCCGGCGATCGGAATGTCGTCGTGGAACCGGCCCAGGCCGCGCAGCAGCCGCGCGTCCTCGCGGCGCGGAATCGGCTGGCCGAGCGGGGAGGGGAGGTCGGTCATGGGGCGGGCCTCGGGTCGCGGGAGGGAACGGCTGTTTTGTAGCACCGTCCGCCGGGCCCGGCGGAAGCGGCGCGGCTACTCTTCCCCCGGCCTGCGCAGGCTCGCCAGCAGCGCCGGGACGAAGATCAGGCTCGCCAGGAGCGTGGCACCCAGGCTGATCAGCAGCAGCGTGCCCATGCTCGCGGTGCCCGGATGGTGCGACAGGGCCAGCGAACCGAACGCGGTCCCCGTGGTCAAGGCGGAAAACACGATCGCCCGCGTAGTGGCCGAACCGAGCACCGCCCGCCGCCCCTCCCGCCAGTTCATCACGAAGTAGATATTGAACGACACGCCGACGCCGAGCAGCAGCGGCAGGGCGATGATGTTGGCGTAGTTCAGCGGCAGCGGCAGCGCGACTGCCACCAGCAGCGTGAGCAGCGCCGCCACGATCAGCGGCGCCAGCACCAGCGCCACGTCGCGCGCCCGCCGCAGCGCGAGGCCCAGGATCACCGCGATGGCGCCGATCGCATACAGCGCCGCGGTGCGGAACGCATCGACGATGGTGCGGCTGGTGGCAATCACCGTGACCGCCGGGCCGCCGGCGTTCGGCGCCACCGCGACCACCTGGCGGACGAAGTCCCGCAAGCCCTGGCTGCTGCGGCTGAGCGCCACCTTGGGCATGACCTGCACGCGCGCCCGCCCGTCCGCCAGCAGCCAGTCGCGGCGGATCTCCGGCGGGATATCGGCTTGCGTGACCTTCTTCGCGCTGAGCGCGGTCCGCAACTGGTCGAGCTCGGCGGGCAGGAAGCGGGTCAACGCCTCGTTGGTCCGCATCAGTACCGGATCGGGCGCCGCGGCCAGCTTGCCGAGATCGTCGGCCAGCCCGCGCAGCACGTCGTGCGGCCCGAGCTTCGCCAGCGCCGGTTCCAGCTGCGCCAGCGCGGTCTTGGCCGCCAGCCGGATCTGGCCCGCCGTCACCGGCGCCGGCGGGGTGAGCGGGGTGAGGGTGGGCGCCAGGATGCCGGCGGCGTCCTGCACGATCGCCAACTTCTTGTCCTGGTCCTCCGGCACGAAGCTCGCCAGGGTGCGCACGCTGTCCACCGTCGAAAGCTTCCCGAGCTTCGCCGCGATCGCCTGCGCCCGCGCCAGATTCGGTTCGATGATGTCGATCGTGAAGGGGTTGGTCAGCGACGACGACATCAGATCGCGCAGCGTCGCCATCGCCTCGGTATGCGGGTTCTGGGTGTCGAGCGGGTTGGCGTCGAACTCCAGGCGCGGCGACAGCGCCAGCCCGGCCAGGGCGAGCAGGCCGAAGACCGCCAGCACCGGCCAGCGGTGGCGGCGCGCCAGCGGATCGAGCGGCACCGCCCAGGCGAAGCCCACCATCGCCCGCTCCCCGTGCGGGCGGAACAGCGTGATGGCGGCGGGCAGGAAGACGATCGTGCAAGCGAAGGCGATCAGCATGCCCACCCCGGCGATCAGCCCGAGCTCCGCCACGCCGCTGAACGCGGTCGGCACGAAAGCAAGGAAGCCGGCCGCGGTCGCCGCCGCCGCGACCAGGATCTGCGTGCCGACGCGGCGGGCGGTCTGACGCATCGCCTCGGCCGGATCGCCGTATTCGAAGCGCCGCTCGCGATACCGCACGCAGAACTGGATCGAGAAATCGACCGCGATGCCGACGAACAGCACGCCGAAGCCGACCGAAACGAGGTTCAGCGTGCCCACCGCGAGGGCGGCGAACAGCAACGTGAACGACAGGCCGAGGACCAGCGTGAGCAGGATCGGCACGATCAGCCGCCAGCTGCGGACCGCCAGGAACAGCCAGAGCGTGATCAGCGCCACGCTGCCGATCAGGGCGACGAGCATGCCCTCGGCGACCGAGGCGAACTCCTCGTCCGACAGCGCAATCTGGCCGGTGATGCGGACATGCGCCGCCCCGGCCTTGACGAACGGCAGCCCCGCCGCGATCGCGCGCAGCGCCGCGGTGGCGCGTCCGCCGGGTTCGAGCGCGCCGTAATTCAGTGCCGGCTGCACCAGCACGAAGCGATACTTGCCGGCGAGCTTGGCGAGGTCGCCGCCAAGCAGGGTCTGCCACGACAGCGGCGCCGGGTTGCCGGCGAGCGATGCCTGCAAGGCCGCGTGGAAGCTGCGCAGCGCCGGCGCATAGGGTTTCAGATCGACATCGCCCCGCTGCACGCCGAGCCCGATCAGCGCCAGCGCCGAGAACAGTCCCCGCGCCGAGGGATCTGCCACCAGCTGGCCGATGAACGGCTGGGCGTCGATCGTCTGGTTCATCACCGAGGTGAGCTGGCGGGTGCCGAGGAACAGCAGCCCCTCCTGGTCCAGGAAGGCGGATTTGTCGGGCCGGGTCACGGTCTTGAACAGAGCGGGATCGGCCTTCAGCCGCGCTGCCAGTTCGGCGGCGGTGGCATCCGCCTCCTCCGGTTCGGCGGCGTCGATCACCACCACCAGGAGGTTGTTGAATTGCGGGAACTCGCGGTCGAAGCGGAGCGCCGCCTGGCGCCAGGGCAGGCGGGCGGAGAACATCAGGTCGGTGTCGGTGCTCACGCCCAGATACCGCCCGGCGACCAGCACGGACAGGACGGCGAGCAACACCCCGGCGAGCACGACGGCGACGGCGTGGCGGCGGGCGAAATCGGCGAGGCCGACCAGGAGGGGTTGGGTGCGCATGACGGGCCGGGGTGATAGTCGCTCCGTCCCGCCCGGTCCATGCGCGGGGCTGTCATGTGCGGTTGCACGAAAGCATGGCCGGTTCCGCCATCCGGAACTCCCGCCCGGATCCCGGTTGCGCCGCCGCCGCAGGCGCGCAGAATGGGGCGATCGAGAGGAGCTCGTCCGATGTCATCTGCCACCGTCGCGCCGCCAGGCGTGTCCGCCCGCACCAGCCCGCCGTTCCGCGCCGACCACGTGGGCAGCCTGCTGCGCCCGAAGCGGCTCGCCGCCGCCCGCGTCGCCCGCAAGGCCGGCACCTTGGACGCCGCCGGGCTGCGCGCGATCGAGGACGCCTGCATCATCGAGGCGATCGCCCGGCAGGAGGAGATCGGCCTGCGCGCGGCGACCGACGGCGAATACCGCCGCGCGTACTGGCACTACGATTTCGTCTCCGGCCTGGAGGGGGTGGAGATCTACGAACCCGAGCAGAAGATCGCCTTCAAGGGCGCCGTCCTGCCGCATGCGCTGCGGGTGAACGGCAAGATCCGCTACCGCCAGCCGGTGATGATCGACGATTTCCGCTTCCTCGCCGGGCACGTGAAGACGGCGACGCCGAAGCAGACGATCCCTTCCCCGTCGGTGGTGCATTTCCGCGGCGGGCGCGGCGCGATCGACCGCGCCACCTATCCCGAGCTCGAGGGCTTCTTCGCCGACCTGGGGGAGGCGTATCGCGGCGCCGTGCAGGGTTTCGCCGCCGCCGGCTGCCGCTATCTGCAACTGGACGAGGTGTATATCGCCTATCTGTGCGATCCCGAGCAGGTGGCGGGGCTGAAATCGCGCGGCGAGCATGTCGAGGGCCTGCTCGACATCTATGCCGACCTCATCAACCACGCGATCGCCGGCCGGCCGGCGGACATGACCATTTCCATGCATCTCTGCCGCGGCAATTTCCGCTCCACCTGGGTCGCCTCCGGCGGCTACGAGCCGGTGGCGGAGGTGCTGTTCAACAAGATCAACGCCGATGCGTATTTCATGGAATACGACACCGACCGCGCCGGCGGGTTCGAGCCGCTGCGCTTCGTGCCGCGCGGCAAAAAGGTCGTCGTGCTGGGGATCATGACCAGCAAGACCGGCGAACTCGAAACCAAGGATCAGCTCAAGCGGCGGATCGAGGCGGCAAGCAAATACCTGCCGCTCGAACAGCTGGCGCTCAGCCCGCAATGCGGCTTCGCCTCGACCGAGGAGGGCAATCTCCTGACCGAAGAGCAGCAATGGGCGAAGCTGCGGCTGTGCGTCGAAGTGGCGCGGGACGTCTGGGGCAGCGTGTAGCGGCGCGTAAGAGAGGACAAGACATGACACGGATTCCGGCCCGGCAGATCCCGGGCGTCTATCACCGCCGCATCGGCGATATCGTCGTCACCGCGTTGAGCGACGGCTATCTGGACGGCTCGGTGGAGGTGCTGCGCAACATCGAACCGGCGGAGGCGACGCGCATGCTGAGCGCGGTGTTCCGCCCGGCGCGGCGCACCTCGGTGAACTGTTACGCGGTCTATTCCGCCGGGCGGCTGGCGCTGATCGAGACCGGATCGGGCAACTACCTGCTGCCCACCGCGGGCAAGCTGGCCGAAAGCCTGGCCGCCGCCGGGATCGATCCGGCCGAGATCGAGGCGGTGCTGCTGACCCATATGCACCCCGATCATTCCGCCGGCCTGTCCGATCCCGCCACCGGCGCGCGGCATTTCCCGAAAGCCGAACTCGTGGTGCACGCCAACGAGCCGAAGCACTGGCACGACGACGCGGCGATGGAGCGGGCGAGCGAACGGGCCCGGAAGCTCTATTTCCAGTGCGCGCGCGAACAGATCGCCCCCTATCAGGACCGCATGCGCACGTTCACCCGCGCCGGCGAGGTGTTCCCCGGCATCACCGCGGTGCCGCTGCACGGGCACACGCCGGGCCACACCGGCTATCTGATTTCCTCGGGCGGGGAGTCGTTGCTGATCTGGGGCGACATCGTGCATGTGCCGGAGATCCAGGTGCCGCGCCCGGAGGTGACGATCGAGTTCGACACCGACCCGCACGCCGCCGCCGCCACCCGTCGTCGCGCCTTCGACATGGCGGCGACCGACCGGCTGCTGATCGCCGGGATGCACGTGCCGTTCCCCGGCTTCGCCCATCTGGTCCGCCATGGGGACGGCTACACGCTGCTGCCGGAGCCGTGGGATCTGGCGTTCTGAGCGGGGCGGGCAGCCGGGGCGCTGATCCGGCTGCCCCTGGCGGGTTTCATCGTCCCGTCGGGCGCCGCGCCGCCGGGCACCGGGCCGTCGTTACCGCGACGGTGCCGCGGCGGCCGCCGCCAGCAATTTGCGGTCCAGCGTGACCAACCCGGCCTCCAGGCGCCGGGCCAGCCAGAGATAGCTCGCGTCGTAGGCCGTCAGCCCCGTTGCCGCGGCCAGTTCCAGGACCCCGTCGTGATCGACGGCGATTTCAGCCACGTCCAGCCGGTCGCGCAACCGGAAGGCATGCAGCAGTGCGTCCCGCTGCGCCGGATGCCGGCGGACCTTGACGAGGCAGACATTCGCCAGCTCGAAGCCGAGCAGCCCAGGCGCGACCAGGCGGGCGTCGCCAAGCTGCAAAGCGACGGCTTCCGCCTCCGGCTCCCCGAACAGGAGCGCGGCCAGGGCCGAGGCATCGACGACCCTAACCGCGGTCACGGTCGGCGCGGAGCAGCGCGGCGGCTTCGCTCGGGGTGTGCAGTCCGAGTTTGCGGACCTCGGCGAGGATCTCGTGCGGGGTGGCCGGGCGCTCCTGCTGCGCCGCCGCCTCGATGATGGCGAGCAGCTCGCCTTGCAGCGAGCGGTGGTGCCGTTGGGCCCGGTCCCGCAGGCGCTGCACCACATGGTCCGGGGCGTTCTTGATCGAGAGAGTGACGGGCATTGTTCCAGACCGGCTCCAAAGCGGAGCCATTGCTACCATGGTTTCCGGGCGGGCGCACCAAGGCCGGACCGGAGGCTTGCGGCGGATGGGGCGAAGGGGGTGCGTCCCCCGTCAGGCGGGCGGCGAAATCCAGTTGAACAGCGCCAGCCCGCCGTCCACCGCGACCGTGGTGCCGGTGACATAGGCGCCGAACCGTTCGGACAGCAGCGCCACCGCCATCTGCGCGATATCCTCCGGCGTGCCGGTGCGCCCGAGCGGGATCATCCGCTCCAGCGCCGCCACGTCGGCGGCGAACCCGCCGCCCGGAATTGCCCCCGGCGCGATCGCGTTCACCCTGATGCCGTGCGGCCCCAGCGCGCGGGCGAGTTCCTTCATCAGCATCGTCTCCCCCGCCTTGGCCGCCGCGTAGTGCGGCAGGTTGCGCGGGGTTTCCGCGTGCAGGGAGGTCACGAACAGCATCCGCCCGCGCAGGCGCTCGGCGATCATGTGCCGCCCGGCGGCCTGGCCGAGCACGAACCCGGCGCGCAGGTTGGTGGTCACCATCGCGTCCCACTCGGCCTCGGTCACCGCGAGCACGGTCTGGGTTTCCAGCCGGCGGGGGGAGGCGCTGTGCGCGAACAGCGAGACCCGCCCGAGCGTCGCCACCGCGGCTTCGAACAGTGCCGCCGCCGCCTCGGGCCGCGACAGGTCGGCGGGCAGGAACGCGGCGCCGAGTTCGGCCGCGACCGCCCCGCCGCGCGCGGGGTCGATGTCGGACAGCGCGAGCCGCGCGCCCTCGGCGGCCAGGGCGCGGGCGATGCCGCGGCCGATGCCGGAGGCGGCGCCGGTGACCAGGGCGGTCTCGCCGGTGAGAAGGGGCTCAGACATCGCCCGCCTCCATCGCCGGGCGGCGCATCACCACCAGGCGGGGGGAGAAGCTCTGCACGGTCTCCGCGTGCTGGTTGCGGGTCAGGCAGCGCACCCGCACCATGCCGCGGTCGGGGCGGGAACGGGACGGTACGATTTCTAGCACTTCGCACTCCACTTGCAACGTGTCGCCGGGGCGCACCGGCTTTTCCCACCGCAGTTCGCCGCCCGAGCCGATGATCCCGCCGGCGAGCGGCAGCCCGGAGGTGACCAGCAGGCGCATCGTCATCGCGGCCGTGTGCCAGCCGCTGGCGGAGAGCCCGCCGAACAGGGTTCGGGCCGCGGCGGCTTCGTCCAAATGGAACGGCTGCGGGTCCCAGGCCGCGGCGAACTCCTTGATCGCGGCGGCATCCATCGTCGCCGCGGCGCTGGTGAAGCGCTGGCCGACGGCGAGGTCTTCGAGGAAGAGCGGGGTCATGGGCGCGAGCATAGCCGGGTCCGGGGCGAGCGGACCAGTGTGCCGATCCCAACGCATGCTTCCGTCATCAGCGGCGGGGGCCGGCACACTAGCTCATTGTTTTCAGTGGCCTGCTTATCCCTGACGTTCGCTGCGAAGGGCAGCAAACGTCAGGGGCAGGACACCAGCGCCCGGCGGGAACTCGGGTCAGGGCCCCGCCTTGGCCAGGACGAGCGCCGCCTCCAGCCGGTCCATGTTCGCCAGCAGCCGCTTGCTGATCAGATGGGTGAGCGCGAAGGCGAAGGACGGGTTCTGGTGGAAGGCCGTGAGGAACGCCTCTTCGTTGATGTAATACAGCTCGACATCGGTGGCGCAGATCGCCGAGGCGGTGCGCTTCCGATCGACGGACAGCAGCGCCACCTCGCCGAACAACTGGCCGGGGCCGACGCTGACGTCGAGCTCCGGAAACCGCACTTCCCCGGCGGCGATGTAATAGGCGTTGTCGCCCCTGTCTCCCTTCCGGAACAGCACCGTGCCCGTTTCCTTCCGCTGCGGATGCAGCGCGGAAACCAGGGTGTGGATCGCCAGGTTGTCGTCATCGCGCGCGGCGGCGATCTCGGCGATCAGGCGGCGCGCCTGGAACAGACGGATGATGTTGAGCGGCAGCAGCAGCGCATGCAGGATCGCCACCGGCCAGAGACCCAGCGCGATGCCGTAGGCGAGGAACGTGACGTTGCTCGCGATCGCGATGGCGCGCAGCGGCAGCATGGTGCGCATGTAGAAGGCGGCGAACACCAAGGCCGAGGCAAGATAGCCCAGCGCCTGGACGATCTGGAAGTGCATCGTTCTCGTTCCCTCTCCAACCGGCGGCCGGTGCGCGAGGGTCGGTCAGTCCTCCGCGACGCCGAGCGCCCGGCGGAACCGGTCGGTCAGATACGCCCCGTCGCGCGGCGGCAGGTGGCGGGGTACCTCCGCCGGGGAGATCCGCAGCACGGCGAACAGCGGCTCGGTGCGCAGGCGCGGGCGCAGCGCCGCGACCTCCGCCATGTCGTGCGCGACCGCGGTGGCGCGCCAGCCGCAGGCGGCGGCGACGGCGGCCAGATCGGTGGTGTAGCCGGTATGGCTCCATTGCGCCCCGGTCTCTCCGAACCGGGCATTGTCGAGCACCGCGACCGCCAGGTTGGGCGCCCCGGCGGCGGCGATGGAGGCGAGCGCGCCCATGCCCATCAGCATCTCCCCGTCCCCGGTCAGCACCAGCACGCGCCGGTGCGGCTGCGCCAGCGCGAGGCCGAGGCCGATCATCGCCGCCCCGCCCATCGCGCCCCAGAGGTAGAAATTGAGCGGCCGGTCGCCGGCGGCGCCGACATCGTAGGTGGCCGAGCCGAGGCCGCTCACCACCAGCAGATCGTCGGGATCGCGCAGCAGTTCCGCCACCACCGCGCGGCGATCGAGGGTTCCGTCGTTTCTCATTTCACGAACACCTTGGTGCCGATCAGCCGTTGCGAGAACAGCACCGCGACCGGCACCGCGGAATCGAACGCCAGCGCGGCGGCGGCGGAGACCGTCTCGGCGACCTCCTCGGGCCGGTCGGCGCGGCGCACGTGCACGCCGGCGGCGGTCAGCACGCCGGGCGTGGCGGTGCCCATCGGCACCTGCCACGGATTGAACTCCCCCCACTCACCGCGCATCGTGACCAACGTCAGGAACGGCATGCGGCAGTTCACCGGCAGCGACAGCATGTTGATGCAGTTGCCGACGCCGGAGGATTGCATCAGCAGCGCCGCGCGCTCCCCGCCGAGCCAAGCGCCGGCGGCGAGCGCGATGCCTTCTTCCTCGGTGGTCAGCACCACGGCGTGCATGTCCGGATCGGCATGGGCGGCGGCGATGACATGCGCGTGCCCGGCATCCGGCACGTAGCCGATCTGGGTGACGCGGGCGGCTTTCAGCGCGGCATAGACGGCCGCTTGCCAGGACGGTGGGGTCATGGGCGTTCCTTGATCGCGCCCCACCATGCTCGCTCGCGCCGTGGGCGGCAATCCGGCCTTCTCGTCGGCGACGTGTCCCCGCCCGCTCGGGCGGGGCCACAACCTCTCCCGCGCGGGCGGGTGGATGCCGTCCTCCCACTCGCACCCGCGCCGCCGTCACGGCGCGGAACCGTCCCGTAACCGGCACGTTTGACCCAGGTCAAGGTGAACTTGCCCGAACCGGGGGACGCATGCACACGCCCGGCCTCGGCCGGACCCCCAGCCCCGCAGGAGACCGCGCCCATGTCCGACGCCGCCCCCCCCTTCGCGATGCTCGACGAGGCGGCGATCGCCGCGGCCGAGCTGCACCACGACCCCTACGACTACAGCTATGTCGCCCAGGCCCTGCCGCCGAGCCTGAAGGACGAGGTCCTGGCCCATGCCCCGCAGATCCCCGACCGCGGCAGCTACGGCCTGCCCGACCTCCAGTACGGTCCGCGCTTCGGCGCCGTGGTGCGCGACCTGCTGAGCCCGCGTTTCCGTTCCCTGGTGGAGCGGAAGTTCGACATGGACCTCAGCAAATACCCCCCCGCCATCGTGATGATGGGCAACACCACCGGCCACTACAACGAGGGCCACGCCCACCCCGATTCCAAGCACAAGATCGTCACGGTGCTGCTCGGCTTTTCCGCCGAATGGCCCTACGAGCGCGGCCGGCTGCGGGTGCTGCGCAGTTCCGACCGGGAGGATTTCGCGTTCGAGTTCGCCCCCGAGTACGGCCGGATGCTGATGTTCCGCGTCTGCGACCATTCCTGGCACGGCTTCCTGCCGCAGAAGGGCCAGCGGATGAGCCTGCAACTCTGCTACGTCGATTCGGAATGGTATGTCCGCAAGGAATACCTGCGCCACAGTGTCAGCGCGTTTGCCAAGTCGGTGCCGATGCTGCGCAAGGCGATCGAATACGCGCCGCGCTGACCGGAGAGACCTGATGACCTATCCCCCCGGGACCTATCCCCCGGTGCCGTCCGCGGACGCGATCGCCGCGCATTTTTCGCGCTCGGTGCGCGCCGCCGCGCGCGACGACCAGCCGTACCGGCACTGGAACATGCGCGACGTGCTGCCCGAGCAGCTGGCGACCGCGATCCTGGTGCTGCCGATCGCGCCGCCGGTGCTGGGCCGCACCGACGGCACGCGCAACACCTACAACGCCCAGCGCTGCTTCATTACCCCGGCGCTGCGTCGCGACTATCCGTGCTGCGCGGCGCTGACGACAGCGCTGCAACGCCCGGACGTGGCGCGGCTGATGGCGGAGACCTGCGCCATCCCGGCCGAAGGCAGTTTCCTGCGCATGGAATACATGCAGGACACCGACGGCGCTTGGCTGGAGCCGCACCGGGACATCCCGGAGAAGCTGTTTTCGATGGTGATCTACCTCTGCACCGGACCGGAGGCGAAGGACTGGGGCACCGACATCTACGACGCGGAGAAGCGCTGGGTCGGCCGCTCCTCGGCCGAATTCAACACCGCGGTGATCTTCGTCCCCGGCCCCGCCACCTGGCACGGGTTCGAGCAGCGGCCGATCCGCGGCGTGCGCCGGCTGATGGAGATCAACTACGTCCGCCCCACCTGGCGCGACCGCGAGCAGCTGGCGGACCCGGAGCGGCCGATCACGCTCGGCTAGAACGCAGCTGCGCCCAGAACGCGAGCCGCTTGCCGATCTCGCGTTCGAACCCGCGATCGCGCGGGCGGTAGAACTGCTCGCGCGCCATGCCGTCGGGGAAGTAGTTCTGGCCGGAGAACGCGTCCTCGGCGTCGTGGTCGTAGGCATAGCCGGCGCCGTAGCCGAGTTCGGCCATCAGCTTGGTTGGCGCGTTCAGGATAT
>JAJZVS010000040.1 GCA_021845555.1 Pseudomonadota bacterium | reverse complement strand
AGTGCGCGATCGGCAGCAGGGAAGAACGCAAATGAAACGGGGCAACAGGTGGCTGGCGCTGGTGGGCGTTCTGCTGGCGGGTTTCGCCATGGCCGCCCCGGCCCGGGCGCAGGTGGTGGTCAACGGGGTCAATGAGGGTACGACCTACACGGTTCCCTCCGGCGGCCTGTCTGCCGCAGCGGAGAGCATTGGCTTTTACGGGGGCACGCTGAACCAGTCGCAGGGGCAGAACAACGTGTCCGGCGCCGTGGAGATCGGTCTCGGCGAAAGCATCTTTCCCTTCTACGCTGTCAGTGGAACCTATAATCTCTCGGGCGGCTCGCTTCAGGCCGGGACCGAGTCGCTGGGGATCGGCAACGGGAACGGCGCGTTCGTTCAGACCAACGGAACGAACAACGTCTCGACGCTCTCGGTGCTCGGCCAGACCGCGGCCAACGGCACCCTGCACGGAAGCGGAACCTACACACTCGGCGGCGGCCTCCTGAGCGCATCTACCATCTCGGTCGGGCAAAGCACCGCGACGGACAACGCCACATTCGCGTTCAACGGCGGAACCGCCGATTTCAGGCAGATGCAAATCTATCAGGGTGCCGCGGTGACATCCTCGGGCAACGAGGTTCTGGACGCCGCCAACCCGACCAATACCACGGGGTCGGTCTTTCAGTTCGGCGGCAGCAACACGGTAACCGGCACCTTCGAACTCGGGGTGAGCGGCACCACCACGATCGCGGGCGGGGTGGTCATCGGCTACACACCCAACAGCGACACCTACCAACTGAACGGGGGCAGCCTGTCGGCGGCCAACGAGGCGCTGGGGATCGGCGGCAACGCCCAGCTCGTCCAGAACGGCGGCACGAACACCGTGCAGGCGGGCGGGACGCTGACGATCGGCTCGGCGGGGACCCAGGTCGCACCGGGGATCGGCGGTGGCGGGGTGGCAAGCTACGACCTTGCGCAGGGCACCCTGACCGCGCCCACGATCTCGGTGGCCGATTCCGGCACGCTGCAATTCAACGGCGGTGCGATCGATTTCGGGCAACTGACCAGCCTCGGCACTCTCAGCGCCTCCGGCAACGAGGTGCTCGATCGGGCGGGCGCCGCAAACACCACCTATCATCTGTTCCAGAACCACGGCACCAACACCGTCACCGGCGCGCTTGAGGTCGGCGCCAGCGGCACCACGCCCCCCGGTGGGGCCTTCACCGGCAATAGCGGGTATTACAACCTCAGCGCAGCGTCACAATTGTCCGCGGCGGCGGAGGTGATCGGGCTTGCCGGCACCGGCAGCTTCATCCAGACCGCTGCCACCAACACGATCGCATCCACCGGCACCGTCACCCTGTCCGACGGCAGCACCCTGGCGGGGGGAACCCTGATGCTGGGCGATACCGCCACCGGCAGCGGCACCTACCGGCTGGGTGGCTCTGGATCGCAGCTCACCGCCACGAACGAGGTGGTGGGCAACAACGGTTCCGGCAGCTTCAGCCAGCTCGCCGGGACCAACAGCACCGGCAGCCTGGTCATCGCCCAGGGCAGCGGGACCGGCAGCTACACCCTGAGCGGTGGTACCCTGGCGGCAAGCGGTAACGTCACCGTCAACGCCAACGGCAGCTTCGGGTTCGACGGCGGCACTCTTCAGACCAACGAGTTGGCCATTTCCGGCGGCACGGTGACCGCAACCGGGGATGAGCAACTGACCGGCATCGGCGCCGGGGCGATCGTCGCCACCCTCCAGACCGGCGGCAGCAACACCGTCACGGCGGGAACCTTGTACGTCACCAGCGGACCCGGACAATCCGGGTCCTACCGGCTGCAGGGCGGCACGATATCGGCGCTCGCGGAAACCGTTGCCGCCGGCCTCAACGGCTTCACCCAGAGCGGCGGCAGCAATACCGTCACCACGCTCAGCATCGACTCGACCGGGCCCGGCTCCGTCGGCGGTTATCAGCTCAACGGCGGAGTGCTGCACGCCGGCACCATCAACGTGGCATCCACCGGCTCCTTAACCATGGGCAACTTCGGCAGCAGCGTCGATTTCGGGCAGCTGACCTTGGCCGGCACCATGTTTGCTTCCGGCAACGAGGTGCTGGACAACCCGGGCCAGGCCCACGCCAGCTACGCGGTCACCCAGACCGGCGGCACCAACCTCAGCCTCGGGGCACTGGAACTCGGCGCCGCCACCGGCAACAGCGGCAGCTACACCCTGAGCGCCGGCACCCTCTCCGCCGCGGCGGAGGTCATCGGGCCCGCCGGCACCGGCAGCGTCACCCAGACCGGCGGCACCAACACCCTGACCGGCACGCCGGGGGCGCCGGTCACGCTTGCGAACGGTACCATCGTCAACGGCGGCACCCTTACCCTCGGCCTCAACACGGGATCCTCCGGCACCTACGCGCTGCAAGGCGGAACCCTGAGCGGCAACGTCGCGGTTTCGGCCAATGGGACGTTCAATCTGTCCGGCGGCACCCAGCAGGGGCAGATCACCAACAACGGCCTGTTCGCGGAAACCACCGGCGGCAGCGTCGGCACGCTCACCAACAACGCCACCGCCACCGTGGCCGGCACCCTGACCGCGAGCCAGGTCACCAATGCCGGGCTGTTCACCCTGGGCGGCGGCACCGTGACCACCACGAACGGCTTCGAGAACGACAGCACGCTCAGCGGCTTCGGCAGCATCGCCGGGACCGGCGGGTTCCTCAACACCAACCTGTTCACCCAGTCGGGCGGCAGCGTCACCCTCGCCGCCACCGGCACCAACGACAACACCGGCGAGATCGACCTCGCCGCCGGCACCACGACCCCGTTCCAGATCGCCACCGGCAGCACCCTGTCCAATGACGGGCTCATCAAGCTGAACGGCGGAACGCTGTCGGGCGGCGGCACGCTCATCAACGCCACCGGGGTGATCGGCGGCACCGGGCGGATCGGCGTCGCGCAATTCCGCAATCAGGGCACGCTGACCGCCGATGCCGGGCTGACCAGCCTTTCCGGCACCGTCATCAATGGCGGCATCATCCAGCTTACCGGCACCGGCGCGCTGCTCACCGGCGGCATCATCACCAACACCGGCACCATCGAAGGCGTGGGCCGGATCAACAACAGTATCGGCAATCTGGGCGGCAGCATCCAGGCGCTGGGCGGCACGCTGACCCTGGGGGGACCGGTCACCACCACCGGCGCCACCACCCTGCTCGCCGCCAGCGGCGGCCAGCTTCTGCTGGCCGGCGCCTTCACCGACGAGGGCACCATCAGCCTCGCCGGCGGCAGCTTCGATTCCACTTCAGGCCAGACGATCACCAATAGCGGCACCATCTCCGGCTACGGCAGCTTCGCCGCGACCGCGCTGGCCAACAGCCACACCATCCTGGTCGCCGGCGGCACCGCCACCTTCAACACCGCGATCACCAACAATGTCGGCGGCACCATCACCGTCGATCACGCGGCGGCGGTGTTCAACGGCGCGGTCACCAACAACGGCACCATCCACACCAATTTCGGCACCGCCAGCTACGCCAGCACCTTCACCAACAACGGCACCGTCATCTCCGACCCCTCCACCCAGACGTTCACCGGCGATCTGGTGGAAGGCACCACCGGCGTGATCCAGGCCGCGGCCGGAGACCGCTACGTGGTCGAAGGCGGCTTCCTCAATCACAGCACCCAGAACACCGCATGGAACACCGCCGGCGCGATCCTGGAACTCGCCGCCGGCGGCGCCTCGACGATCCACACCCTGGCCTTGGCCGGGGCCGATCTCGGCATCGGTTCGGCGGGCTATCAGAACAATTTTGCCTGGAACACGCTGGCGATCGACAGCTTGCAAAGCCTCAGCCTGAGCGACGGCGTCAGCGCCGCCAACGTGGCGTTCTACACCGATGTGCTGTCCGGCGCGCAGGTTTCAGGCAACAGCATACTCAATATCTCCGGCAACGGTTTCAACATCTATTATGATCCGTTGTTCGCGGCCAACGCCTATCTCGGCGGCCTGACCTACACCCTGGCCAACGGCGGCCAACTGATCGCCGACAGCGTGCCGACACCGGAGCCGGCTACCGGCGCCCTGCTCGCCGGTTTCGTGCTGATCCTGGCCGGGCTCAGGCCGCGCCGCCGCTTGACCGGGCCAGCCTGATACTGGCGGCCCGAAAGGCCAACCGGTATCAGTTGCCACCGGCGGGGCCGACCCGTCGTGGATGAAGCCGCGGTTCGGCACGGCCCCTCCCGATAGGGGTCGGGCCCGGCCCGGTCGCTTGCGCACGAACGACCGGGGGCGGATGGCCGGGTCAGGCACGGCCATGACGGCAATGTACGTGGCAGGTTTCTGTTCAGCCCGGATCGCAGCGGAACCCGTCACCCCAGCGGCTGAAGCGGGCCAGCGAGGGCGAGGGGAAATGCGCCGTGCAGCACAGTGTCCCGGCCTCGCAGGCGGCTTCCAGCACGCGCCGGCGGGTGGCCGACCCTTGCGCGGGATCGGTATCCGCGCGCATCGACAGCTCGGGATAGCGCGCCTGGAGCGGCGAGTGGATCAGATCGCCGGTCATCAGCGCCCCGGTCCGCCCGCGGCCAAGTTCCACCGCGAAATGGTCCGGCGTATGCCCCGGCGTCGGCACCAGCCGCACGTGGTCGTCGAGCGCGTAATCGGAGGACACCAGCTCCGCCCGCCCCGCCTCGACGATCGGCAGCACGCTGTCGGCGATGCAGGCGATCGGCGTCTTCGCGTGCTGGGCGTTCCAGTATTCGAACTCCCGCGCGGAGAACATGTAGCGCGCCTTCGGGAAGGTGGGCACCCAGCGCCCGTTCTCCAGCCGCGTGTTCCAGCCGACGTGATCGACATGCAGGTGGGTGCACATCACCACGTCGATATCGGCCACCGTCAGCCCGAGCGCGGCCAGGCCGCGCATCCACGCGTCGTCTTTCTTCATGTGCCAGACCGGACGGGTGGCGCGGTCCTTGTCGTTGCCGACGCAGCTGTCGACCAGGATGGTGTGGTGCGGCGTGCGCACGATGTACGACTGGAAGCACAGCACCAGCTTGCCGGTGGCCGGATCGAGTGCCCCGGCGTCCTGCATCCAGCCGCGACTCGCCTCCAGCATGGCGGGCGTCAGGCTGGGCATGAACTCGAACGGATCGGTGAAGGGGATTTCCATCTCGACGATCCGATGCACGGTCAGATCGCCGACGCTGAACGTCGTGCTCATCCGGGCCTCCCTTGGTTCCGTTTCCCGCGCCAACAGGCCACAACCGGCGCGGCGGAGCAACCTCGGCCGCGGCCGCCATTGCCGCCACCACTGCCGCCACCACTGGCGCCGCCCACTGGCGCCACCACTGGCCCGCCGGTCGCGACGCGGGCACCATCGCGGCGAACGATCGGGGACGAGGATGGGGCGGCAGGATCTGCGCGCGATGTTGCCCGCCGCCGCGGCCGGGGCGGTGCTCGGGCTGATCCCGGTGGTCAACACGCTCGCCGGCGCCGAGCTGATTTTCCGCGGCCCGCTGGCGCCGGGGCTGCTGGTCGGGCTGTCGGCGCTGCTGGCCGGCACCGCCGCGAGCCTGCTGCTGATCGCGCTGCGCACCGAGGATCCGGGGCTGGTGGGCGGGCCGCTCAGCAGCGCGCCGGTGATCTACGCGCTGATCCCCGCCGCGCTCGGCCTGAGCAGCGGTGGGGCCGACCCGATCGCGGCGGCGCATCTCGTCGTGCTGGGCGTGGGCCTGGTCACCCTGGTGGCCGGGGCGCTGTTCTGGCTGCTCGGCGCCGCGCGGCTGGCGGTGCTGCTGCGGTTCCTGCCCTATCCGGTCGTTAGCGGCTACAGCGCCGGCATCGGCTGGCTGTTCCTGGCGGGCGGCCTCGCGCTCGGCGGCGACCGGGAGCTGCTCGGGGCAGGATGGCAGCGGCTGGCGGACGACCCCATCGCCGCCGCGCATTTCGGCGCTTCGCTCGCGCTCGGCCTGGCGTTCTTCGTGGCGATCCGGCGCTGGCGGAACTGGGCGATCATGCCCTGCGGCCTGGTTCTCGCCGCCGCCGGCTTCCATCTCCTGCGGCTGGCCGGCGGCGTCAGCCTGGCGGCGGCGAGCCACGCGGGCTGGCTGCTCGGCCCGTTCGGCGCCGGTCATGCCTGGCGCCCGCCCGACTGGGGCGTACCCGACTGGCGCCTTCTCGCCACCCTGCCCCCGGCCGCCGCGGGCCGGCTGTTCCTGCTCTCCCTGACGGTGGTGCTGACGGCGGGAACGCACGCGCTGATGAGCCTGGCCGGGATCGAGCTCGAGCTGGAACGCTCGCTCGATCCGAACCGGGAGATGCAGGCCGCGGGGATCGGTTCGGCGGCGGCGGGCCTGCTCGGCGGCCTCGCCGCGGCGCCGTCGCTGACGCTTTCCACCCTCGCCCATCGCATGGGGGCGCGCAGCCGGATCACCGGCGCGGTCGCCGGCGCGACAGTGGCGGCGTTGCTGCTGCTGGGCACCGGCTTCCTCGCTCTGATCCCGCGCTTCGCGGTGGCGGGCGTGCTGGTGGGCAACGGCATCGACGGGCTGATCGGCCGCCTCTGGCGCGACCGGACACGGCTCAGCGGGACCGAATGGGCGGCGGAACTGGCGGTGCTGGCGGCGATCGCGGGCCTCGGCCTGCTGGACGGCGTGGCGCTCGGCCTCTGCATGGCGCTGGCGATTTTCGTCTGGAACTATCGCCGGATCGCGGTGGTCGGGATCGCCGCCAGCGGCGTCGCGCACCGCAGCAGCGTGATCCGCGCGGCGGAGGAAGACGCGATCCTGCGCCGCGACGGCGACGCGATCCGCCTGTTGCGCCTGCACGGCTACCTGTTCTTTCTCAACATCGCGGCCGTGCTCAATGCGCTGCCGCCGGCCGGGCCGCGCTTCCTGGTGCTGGATTTCGGCGCGGTCAGCGGCATGGACAGTTCGGGCGGCCTGCTGCTCCGCCGGGTGGGCCAGATCGCCGCCGAGCGCGGCTACGCGGTGCTGATCAGCGGCCTGTCGGAGGCGCTGCAAGCGCAGTTCGACCGCCTCGGCCTGCCGCGCGGGTTCCCGCCAGGGGGGGTGGACACACCGACCGAGGATGCGGCGCTGCGCCATGCCGAGAGCGCGGTCCTGGCCGCCTCCGCGCTCCCGCCGCCGCCTGCCTCGCTTGCCGGGCTGCTCGCCGGGACGGTCGGTTCCGGCCCGGCGCCGGCGCGGCTCGCGCCCTATTTCGACCGCTGCGAACTGGGGCGCGGGGAGACGCTGGTGCGGCAAGGCGATCCGGCGGACGCGCTCTACCTGATCGCCGCCGGCCAGGTCTCGGTGCTGCGCGAAAACCCGCCGGCCAGGCCCACGCGGGTGGCGACCGCGGGCGCCGGCGTGGTGATGGGGGAGATCGGCGTCTATGCCGGCGGCACGCGCACCGCCACCGTGCGGGCCGAGACCCCGGTGCTGGCCTGGCGCCTGTCGCGGACGGCGCTCGCGACGATGGAGCGGACGGAGCCGGCGCTGGCCGGTCTGTTCCACCGCGCGATGGTCCGCGTGCTGGCCGACAAGCTGGCGGCGAGCACGCGGATGACGGCGCAGCGCGGCGCCTGACCGCCGCCCGCACCGGGACGGCGATGGCCCGGCGCGGACATGCCCGAACTGCTATTTCAACCGCGTGTCTCCCGATGCTCCCTCGGGACGGCAACGCCGCACGGCGGGCGGGATGGTTCCCGACCGCACCGGGTTCGCGCGGCAAACCGACCGCTCCCGCGGTGGCGGGAGAGGCGACGGCGGGCTTCGGCTATTCATTCCGCTATGGGTTAGTCAGACCGCGTGTCCGAGCAAATCATTGACAGTAGGCTGTAACACGATTACTCAGAATCATGCGGTAATTCCGAAAATGCCGGGCATCGGAAGGGTACCGGCGACCGGGCCAGGGGAACCAAGCCGATGGCAGCAGACGAACCGGATCGCAGGATCGCCGCCATTCTCGCCGCCGATATGGTGGGCTTCTCCCGGCTGATGGGCGTGGACGAAATCGGCACCCTCACCCGGCTGGCGAACGCGCGCCGCGACGTCGTGGACCCGGCGATCAGCAGACACCGCGGCCGCATCTTCAAGCTCATGGGCGACGGCATGCTGGCCGAGTTCCCGAGCGCGGTGCTGGCGCTGCGCTGCGCGATGGAGATCCAGCGCGATCTCGGCGAACAGAACCGGGACCTCGCGGCGGACGAACAGGTGGTGCTGCGCATCGGCGTGCATCAGGGCGAGGTCATCCTGCTGGACGGCGATCTGCTCGGCGACGGGGTCAATCTGGCCGCCCGGCTGGAGCCGCTGGCCGAACCCGGCGGCATCTGCATCTCCGGCCGGGTGTATGAAGACGCCACCGGCAAGATGACGATCGCGGCGGAAGACCTCGGGGAGCGCCAACTCAAGAACATCCAGCGCCCGGTGCGGGTGCTGCGCCTGCCGCCGCCGGGCCAGTCCGTCCCGCCGACGCTCCCGGCACGCCCGCCGCAAGCCTTCGCCCCAGCCTTCGCCCCAGCCTGGCGCGCACCGGCCGAGCCGGCCGAGGAGAGCGAGCGCACCATGGTGCGCGTGTCGCCGGGGCTGACGCATATGCTGATCGTCAACGCCCCCGAGGGGCCGCACCGGCACCTGCCGCTCGATCGCAGCCCGCTCACGATCGGCCGCGCCGCCTCCTGCGGGCTGGTGCTGGACGGCACCGACATCTCCCGCACGCATTGTCAGATCGAGCTGCGCGGCGCTGTCGCCACCCTGGTGGATCTCAACTCCACCAACGGCACGTTTCTGAACGGCAAGCGGGTGCAGGCCCCAACCCCGCTCGAGCCGGGCGCCTCCATCATGGTCGGCGGCCATACCATCACCTACGAGCGTGTCGCCGCCCGGCCCCCGGTGTCGGACGAGACCATGCTGCGCCACTCGGCGGCCAAATAGGCTGCGAGCTGCCTGCTCCCCTCCCCGGCATCCTGCCGACCGGCGCCCCCCCGAAAAGCGGATTCGTCCGCATTCCCGGACTTGTTGCCGCCACCCTCGGATGCTAGCGCATCAGGGTAATGTCCGCCTTGCGTTTGCCACGTCTCGGGCTGCCACGTCTCGGGCAGATCGCCGCGCTGCTCGCGCTGGCGGGGCAGATCGCGTTCGCCGCCACCGTGCCGCAACCCGTCCTGGCGCGGATCGCCTTCGGCACGCTGTGCCAGACGGACGCGCACGGCAACGCCCCGGCCCATCCGCGGCGCCAAGTGCCCCCGCGGGCGGTGAGCCCGCTGTGCCTTGCGCTGGCGATGCCGGCAATGCCGCTCGCCGCTGCCCCGCCGCTGCCACCGCGGCCGGCGCCGGTGGCCTTCGTGGTGACGCTGCCGCCCCCCGCCACCGCCCCGCCGTCCCTCGTCTCCCTCGCCGCGCCGCCGCGCGGCCCCCCCGCCCTGGCCTGAGCTGCCCGCCGGCCGGCTCCGGCTCGGCGTTTCGACGGCGATCGAGGCACTGACGGGACTTGGCATCGTGGGGGCCGGCGGCTTTCTCGCCGGTCTGCCGACGGATGCCGATCGCGTCGGCCCTGCCCTGCCCTTGCCGCTGCTGGCGCTGCCTGCGGGTTTTCGCCTGCTCGCCGCCCTCCTGCTTGCCCGGTGGTTGACCCGCCGCCTGCCCATCCGTTCCCTCAAGTGCGAAGGTCCTTTCCCATGACGCATCGCCCGACGCCCCCGTCCTTCCACCCGACCCGACGCCGGGCCGCCCTACTTGCGCTCGGCCTCGCGCTGCTCGCCCCTGCCGGGGCGCGCGCGGCCGGCCCGGTCACCGTCAGCGGCGGATGGTTCCGCTACTTGCTGGCCAGCATTCCCTCCGGCGGGTACATGACCCTTCACAATGCCTCGGCCACCCCTGCGGTGCTGACCGGCGCCAGCTCGCCGGCCTGCGGCAGCCTGATGCTGCACCGGACCGAATCGCGCGGCGGCACGGAACGGATGGTCGCGGTCGCCAAAGTCCCGGTACCGGCGCGCGGCACCCTTCGCTTTGCGCCCGGGGGCTACCATCTGATGTGCATGCAGCCACGGATGCACCCGCACGAGACCGTACCGGTCACCCTGACCTTCGAGGGTGGTGGCCGGGTGACCGCGTCGTTCACCGTGTTCGGGGCGAGCGGCGCGCCGGGGTCGGCAGCCAAACCGGGTACGGATATGCGAAAGATGCGGATGTAGCCGATGACCGTACGCAACACGGCGCCGCTGTCGCGCGGGACGGCAGCGGCGAACCGGGTTCGGCGCTGGCTGTCGGTGCCGATACCGGGGCTGGCAATGGGGCTGGCGATAGGCCTGGCGCTCGCCGTGCTGGCACCGATCGCACCGGCACGCGCCAGCCCCTGGCACAATATCAACGTGGCCGGCTCGGTGCCGCCGCTGGCGTTCCATCTGACCGATGCGGCCACCGGCAAGATGGTCACCGCCGCGGCGTTTCGCGGCAAGCTCGTGCTGCTCTATCTCGGCTATACGCATTGCCCGGACGTCTGCCCGCTGACGCTGCACAATATCGCCGTGATCCTGCACGATCTCGGCAAGCGGGCCGCCGAGGTGCGGGTGTTGTTCGTCAGCGTCGATCCCGACCGCGACACGCTGCCCGTCCTGCGCGACTACGTCGCGCTGTTCGGGCCGGACTTCGTGGGCCTGCGTCCGGATGCCAACGCACTGGCCCGGCTCGCGCGGCGCTACCGGCTGGCCTATTCTGTGCAACCCAAGACGGCCACCCACCCTTATGAGGTCACCCATTCGGCGGCGGTGTTCGTGTTCGACCGCAATGGCGACGCCAGGCTGCTGGTACCGTCCCTGGCCCAGGCGCACCCCGATCTGAGCGGCACGGCGGCCGATCTCGAGCGCCTGTTGGCCGCCCCGCAGATCGGCTGGCTTTCCAGGCTGCGACAACTCTTCTAAGGGCCGCGCATGGTACAAAAGGTGATGGCGACGGAGCTTCCCGGCACAGCCGCCGGCCCGGCGGGACCGCGCCTCGCGCGCGCGGTCCCCGTGGGCCTGCTCGCCCTCGGGGCACTGATCGACTGGCTGAGCACCGCGTTCCCGACCGCGATGCCGGTCTGGATGCCGTTCGATTTCTCGTGGTTCGCATGGCTCGGCACGGTGCTGCCGCTGTGGTGGTACTGGCACGGGCTGGCACGGCTCGCCCCGGCCGAGCGGCCCCGGCGGTGGCGGCAGGTCGCGTTCGTGCTCGGCATGGCGCTGATCTACGCGGTGCTGCAGACGCGCTACCTGTATCTCGCCGAGCACGAGTTCTTCCTCAACCGCATCCAGCACGTGGTGATGCACCACCTGGGGCCGTTCCTGGTGGCGCTCGGCACCGCCGGGGCGCCGATCCGCGCCGGCATGCCGGCACCGCTCGCGCGGCTGATCGGATCGCGCCCGGTGCGCGCGGCGCTCGCGCCGATCCAGCAGCCGATCGTGGCCTCGTTCCTGTTCGTCGGGCTGGTCGCGTTCTGGCTGATCCCGGCGGTCCATTTCCCCGCCATGATCGACCATCCGCTGTTCTGGATCATGAACTGGAGCATGGTGCTGGACGGGCTGCTGTTCTGGTGCCTGGTGCTGGACCCGCGCCCGAGCCCGCCGGCGCGCGTCGGCTTCGGCACCCGGGCGGCGATGGCGGTGGGCGTGATCTTCCCGCAGATCGCGATCGGCGCGGTGATCGTGTTCACCGGGCACGATATCTATCCGTACTACAACTACTGCGGCCGGTTCTTCGCCGACATCAGCCCGCTGTACGATCAGCTGGTGGGCGGGATGGTGATCTGGATTCCGCCGGCGATGATGAGCGTGATCGCCCTGCTGCTGGTGCTGAACCACCTCCGCCTGGCCGAGGACCGCGCGCCCTCCGCCGACGCGGCGATGGGCGCGATGGCCGCGCGCTGGACCGGCCGCCCGGCGGGCGGCGCATGAGCGGCACTGCGCCTCCCCGTTCCGGTGGGCACGGCTACGCGCTGGTCGGCGTTCTGCTGGCCCTGCTGCTGTTCGGCACCGCCGGCGCGCTGTGGTTCGGCGGCCGGGCGGGGGAAGCGGTTGGCGGCGACTTCACCCTGCAGAACCCGGCCGGGCAGACCGTGACCGCGCGCAGTTTCCGCGGCAAATACATGCTGGTCTATTTCGGCTACACGCACTGCCCGGATGTCTGCCCCACCACGCTCACCGATGTCAGCGCGGCACTGCGCGCCATGGGGCCGAAAGCGGCGCGCGTGGTGCCGGTGTTCATCACCGTCGATCCGGCGCGCGACACGCCGGCGGTGATGGGCCGCTACGCCGCGCTGTTCTCCCACCGTATCGTCGCGCTGAGCGGCAGCGCCGCCGAGATCGCCAAGGTCGCGGGCGAATACCATGTCTATTACGCCAAGCATGTCACCGGGCCAGGACCGGACGACTACGCGATGGACCACAGCTCGGTGCTGTATCTGATGGGACCGGACGGGCGGTTCATCGCGCCGCTGCAGGCCGAGGACTCCGCGTCCAATCTCGCCGCGGGGCTGCAACGGCTGATCCGGTAAGCCGTCAGAACGTCTCCAGCGCCAGGATCCCTTGCGCGCGGTCCACGTCGGCCACCAGCTTCTTGCCGATCAGGTCGCGCAGCGTCTCCGTCGTGCCGCCGCCGATCGAGCCGTAGCGCGCCCCGCGATAGAGCCGCGAGACCGGATATTCGTCGGTGAAGCCGAAGCCGCCGTGCAACTGCACCGCCTCGCTGGTCACGCGCAGCGACATCTCGTTGTTGAACACTTTCGCGGTGGCGGCCAGGAACGGATCGGGGAACGGGTTGGCGGTCATCGCGGCGCGATACAGCAGGCCCCGCCCGGCCTCGATGTCCTTGAACATGTCGGCGAGCTTCCAGCGCACGCCCTGGTGATCGGCAATCGGCCGGCCGAAGGCAGTGCGATCGCGCACATAGCCGACCGCCTCCTCGAACGCGCCCTCCGCCAGGCCGAGCGAGATCGCCGGGTTGAGGCAGCGCTGGGTGTTGAAGGCACTCAGCAGTTTGCGGAACCCGTCCTCCCGGATCACCAGGTTTTCCAGCGGCAGTTCGCAGTCGTCGAACTGGATCTCGTGCAGATTCTCCCCGCCCATGGTGTGGAAGGTGCCGGTGACGGCGAAGCCCGGCGTCTCGGGCTCGACCAGCACGCAGCCGATCCCCTCCCGCCCGGCGCGGCCGTCGACGCGGGTGAACACGACGAACATCCCCGCCTCCCGCGCGCGGCTGATCAGCGTCTTGGTGCCCTTCAGGATCACCCGGTCGCCGACGATCCGCGCGTTGGTGCGGTAGTTGGCAACGTCCGTGCCGGCGTGCGGCTCGGTCATGCACACCGCCAGCACGCAGTCCCCGCTGACCACGCGCGGCAGAATGCGGTCCTTGATCGCCGGCGGCGCGTAGCGGGCGATCACGCGGGTCTGCACCCCCGCCTCCCCCAGCACCGCCATCGCGGTCGGGTAGCAGACCTTGGCGATCTCCTCGAGGATCAGCACCGTATCCAGGATCGACAGGCCAAGCCCGCCGTATTCCTCCGGCACCGACATCCCGAGCACGCCCATCGTGGCGAGCTCGCGCAGATTCTCCCACGGGAAGGTGCCGTCCATCCAGCGCGGCGCGCGCGATTTGAACTTCTCCTGCGCCAGCGCGCGCACCGCCTCGCGCATCTCCCGCTGCTCGGCGCCGATGCGAAACTCCATCCCCCACTCCCCCGTTCTGCGCGGGGCAGCTTACGGGGGCCGTGCCCTTTGGCAATCGGCCCTGGGATGCTAGGGACTACTTGTCAGTAGGAAGCCCGAGAGGACGGATGCCGTATTCAGCAGACCTGCCGCGCGTGCCCCATGGGACCCCCGAGGCAGCGGACCACCCGGTTGCCTCGATCGCCGCGGTGGAGCAAGGGCTCATCGCCTCGGGCTATATCCCCAGCCGGCAGATCGCCACCGCCATCTACCTGGCGCACCACCTGCAGAAGCCGATCCTGGTGGAAGGCCCCGCCGGCGTGGGCAAGACCGAGCTGGCGAAATCGCTCGCCGCCTGGCTCGACCTGCCGCTGATCCGCATGCAGTGCTACGAGGGGCTCGACGAAGCCAAGGCCCTCTATGAGTGGAAATACGGCAAGCAGCTGCTCTACACCCAGATCCTGCGCGACAAGATCGGCGAGGTGCTGGGCGAGACCGACAGCCTGGCCATGGCGCTCGACAAGCTGCACAGCTTCGGGGACATGTTCTTCTCGCCCGAGTTCCTGGAACCCCGCCCGCTGCTGCGCGCGCTGCAAGCGCCCGGCGGCGCCGTGCTGCTGGTCGACGAGGTCGATAAGTCCGACCAGGAGTTCGAGGCGTTCCTGCTGGAGATCCTGTCCGACTACCAGGTGACCATCCCCGAAATCGGCCGCATCGCCGCCACCGTGCCGCCGGTGGTGATCCTGACGTCGAACTCCATGCGCGACCTCGGCGACGCGCTGAAACGCCGCTGCCTGCATCTGCACATCGGCTTCCCGGATGCGAAACTGGAAGCCCGCATCATCGCCTCCCGCGTGCCCGAGGCGGACGCCACGCTGCGCGCGCAACTGGTGGCCTTCGTGCAGAGCCTGCGCGCGCTCGATCTGAAGAAACCTCCCTCCGTCAGCGAAACCATCGACTGGGCCCGCGTGCTGGTGCTGCTGCACGCCCAGACGCTGGAAACCGAACTGGTGCGCGATACGCTGAACGTGCTGCTGAAATTCGAAACCGATATCGAGGCAGCCGGACGACAGCTCGGGGAACTGGCGGGAAAGGCTCGGGGATGAGCGTGGGACCAAGTCAGGCCAGGGGGCGCTGCCCCCTGGACTCCCGCCAAGGGCATCGCCCTT
>JAJZVS010000474.1 GCA_021845555.1 Pseudomonadota bacterium | reverse complement strand
TGTGCTCCTTGCCAATACGGCCTGTATTGGGCGCGTCGCGCAAAACCCCTGACACGACAAATCCCATCGCCATCGCTCCGCGATCCTGTGAGAAATCCGGGCTAGCCATCGGCGATCTGCCGGGCGGCACGTGCGCGCGCCGCCCGGCACGGGGCTCGTTCCACGCGAAACCTGGGATGGAAGTCAGACCGGAACGGTCATCTCCAGCACGTAAAGCCCCCCGGCGAAGCGATCCACCGCGTACACCACCTGATTCTCGTCCACATAGACATCGTTGACCTGCGCCGAGGCCACGCGCGATCCCTCCGGCGGCTCCGGGATGAAATACGCGATCTCGCGCGGGGCAAACGGGTTGGCGATGTCGTGCACGCGCAGCCCGCCGTTGAACCAGGTGCTGAAGATCACGCTGTCGGAGCGGAACGCGGGGCCCGGCCGGTTCTCGTGCATGTTATGCGCGCCGTAGCGGCCGCCGCGATGGGCGTGCTCCTCGATCGGCGGCACCGGCAGGGTGGCGATCGGCACCAGGTTCCCTTCCATCCGCGCATCGACGACCCAGCCGAGCTTGGGCCAGTCCTCGCCACCGTCGCGGACGCATTCGTCGGTCACCACCAGCAGGTCGCGCGACAGCAGCGGCAGCACCGTATGGGTGAAGCCGGGGAACGGCGGGTGCGGGTTCCAGTGACCCACCATGCGGGGGGCGCCGATGTCGGCGATGTCGAGGATCACCGCCCCGCCATCCAGATAGCCGACATAGGCGCGGTCCGGTCGGTCCGGATAGACATTGGTGTTGTGCGCGCGATAGCCGGAATCGAAGCGCGGATGGCGCGGCGGGGGCGGCGCCGCGTCGCCCTCGGCGGTGCCGGGGTACCACCAGCGGCCGAGCTCGCGCGGGCGGGCGGGATCGCGCACGTCCAGGCAGCGGTAGCACTGGTCGTCGCGCTGGTTGCGCGGGAGGAAGTCGGCGGCGCCGCCGGCGAAATGGATGCGCTCGCCATCGACGAACCAGAGCTGGTGCACGCCGCGCGAACGCGGACCGGAACAGTCGAAGTAGGAAACGGACTTCGGCGTCTCCGGCGTGGCGATGTCGAAGATCTCGATCCCCGCCGGAGTCTGGCCGGGCAGCGCGGTCTGGTACGCGACCGCCATCAGATCGCCGGTCACCTCCAGCGAGTTGGAGCGTACGGTGCGGTGCGGCAGCTCGGTCTGCACGATCACCCGTGGTGCGCGCGGATCGGTGACATCGACGCCGGTGAAGTTCTTCGGCGCGGATTCATGGGCGAGCCACAGGATGCGCCTGCCGTCTCCCGCGCATTGCAGGCTCATGCCCTCGCCGACGCCGCCGAACCCGGCCAGGCGGTCGTGCGCGAGCAGGCGCATGTTGCGGATGTCGGCCTGGGCCATCGCGCGTCCCTCCGGTTCCGGCCGGCGCCCCGAGCGGCAAGCGCGCGCGCCTGCCCGATCCCGCCGGTTGATTTTCTTGCAACACCTTGCCGGGGCTGCCCGGCGGCGGCAAGGCCAGCCGCTGCACGGGAATCGGCTGACCCGCGGCACCCGTCCTTGCCGCCGCGCCCCCGGCTTGGCATGGTGCGGCCGGGGATGGAGTCCCCCCTTAACCGCCCCCGGGCTGATGACTCCTACCGACCGACACAGACCGCCGCCGCGGCCCGACGCCGCGCGGCACGTGGTCCGGCAGGAGGGGACTGGGGATGGCAAGCTATGTCCTGATCGGCCTCGGCGGCGCGCTGGGCAGCCTGCTCCGCGCCTGGGTCGCGATGGCGATGGCCAGGCTCACGGGACCGGCGTTTCCCTGGGGCACCATCCTCATCAACATCACCGGCTCCTTCATCATCGGCTTCGTCGCCGCGCTCACCGCCACCGACGGGCGCACGCAGGGCCTGACCGAACTCCGCACCTTCCTGATGGTCGGGTTCTGCGGCGGCTTCACCACCTTCTCCTCCTTCAGCCTGCAAACGCTCGATCTGGCGCGCGACGGGCGGGCGGGACAGGCGCTCGGCAACGTCGGCCTCTCGGTGGTGCTCTGCCTCGGTTCGGTCGCGTTCGGGCACTACGCCGGCACGGCGCTGACCCCCGGACGCGAGCGTGCCGCGGCCGCCAGGGCCCCGGCCGGACGGGTCGCGCTGGCGGTGCTGGACCGGGCGGAAACCGCGCCCGCCGTGCTGGTGGCGGCGCAGCGGCTGATGGCGCTGTCCGGCGGCGGCACGGTGCAGGCGCTCGCGCTGCGCGCCGCGCCGGCCACCTCGTTCCTGCCCAGCGAGGACGTGCTCACCGCCGAGATCCAAGCCGAACTCGCGGCCCGACAGGACCACGGCGCCGGCCTGCGGCGCGCCTTCGACCGCTGGGCCGCCGGCGGACCGTCGGGGCCGGGTGGGGCGGCCGGCTGGACCGAGGTGGAGGGCCCGCCCGCCGCCGCCCTCGCCGCGCACGGCCGCGCCAGCACGGCGATCGTGCTTGCCCGGCCCGGCCCGCACGCGCCGCCGGCCGCGCACGCCGCGCTGCACGCCGCCCTGTTCGACACCGGCCGGC
>JAJZVS010000473.1 GCA_021845555.1 Pseudomonadota bacterium | reverse complement strand
CTGGCGCCGGAGGTGATCGCCTTGCTGGAGGCTGCCGCCGCCGGCCAGCCGTTGCTGCTCGCCGAGGAGCGGCTGATCCGCTACGGGCTGACGGTGCTCGCCGCCGCCCGGCGCACCGAGGCATTTCCCGCGCTCTGCGCCCTGTACGCCGCGCCGTGGCAAACCAGGGTGCGGCTGTTCGGCGGCGCCCCGCACGCGGGCGAAGCCCCGCTTGCCACCTCCCTGTTCGACGGCAACGCCGAGGCGCTGTACGCGCTGCTCGAAGCGCCGGAGCCGGAGGTGGACGTGCAATGCGCGGCCTTCGCCGCCCTCGCCTGGCTGGTGCGGGAGGGACGGGAGACGCCGGAGCGGCTGCTCGCCGCGCTCGACCGGTTCGAGGCCGCCAACCCCGAGGAGGACGACGACGGCTGGATCGGTTGGCGCGATGCGGTACTGGCGCTGCATCTGACCGACCGGGCGGAGCGGCAGGCCGCGCGCTGGGGGATCGCTTGGCCTCCCGAGCCCGGCGAGACCGATCCGGAAGACCTGCTGGCCCTCGCGCACGAAGGTCCCGGGCTCGAAGGCGCCGAGTCCGAGGACGACGATCCGGACGCGGACGAGCCGTTCAAGGCCGAGCTGGACGATCTCGGGTTGGACGATCTCGAGGACGGCGATTTCATGCCGGACGAGGAAGAGCGGCGGGACTGGCTGCTGCGCGCCCTGGCCCCGCCGGCACCCGAAGACCTCGCCCCGATGGCGCCGATCGACGACCCGGCCGCCGCCTGCATGACCGGGGGGACCGACCTGCCGCCGGCCCATCCCTCCGGCCTGTCGGCCGAGGAGCTGAGCTGGCTCAGCGACGCGATGCTGCGGGTCGCCGCCACGGGCCGGGGAATGCCGCTCGAAAGCACGGATGGGTATTTCACCGCCTGTCTTGCCACCAGCCATCCGCCCGACCTTGCCCCGCAACCGGAGGCGATCTGGGACCGGGACGCTGCCGCCGAAACGCTCGGCCGGCCGGAGGTGCTCACAGCGGTGCACGACCTGCTGGCCCGGCATTTCCGCGCGATCGCCCGCCGGCTTGACCGGGGCGAGCCGGTGACGCCGTTCTTTGACCGCATCGGCCACTTCGCGGCCGGGGCCCTCTGGTCCCAGGGGTTTCTGCTGGCGGTCCGCAGCCGGCCCGCCGAATGGGAGCCGCTGCTGCGCAACCCCCGCACTGCCAAGCTGCTGGAGCCGATCAGCGAACTGGCCGCGGCGGTCAAGGATCTCTCCGACGAAGACCCGAATCCGCCGGACGATCAGATACCGGAACTCCTGGTCCGAAAGATGGAGGCGATCATGCTGCGCGCCCATTTGATCAAGCGGATTCCAGCCCTGGTGACGGAATTGCGCCAGCGCAGCTCCGGTATGCTGACCGCGGCGGCGCCGAAAACCGGCCGCAACGATCCCTGCCCCTGCGGATCAGGCCGGAAATACAAGAAATGCTGCGGGGCGCCGGGCGTGCTCGCGGCGGGGTGATCAGATCCGCCCGCCATCGACCGGGAACAGCCCGCTGGTCACCATCCGGCTGTCGTCGGCCGCCAGCCATAACACCATGCGTGCGATGTCCGCCGGCTCCAGCTTGCGCTTCAGGCACTGGTTGCGGAGCAGGTTGGCCTCCCCTTCGGGGGTCAACCACAGGTTGATCTGCCGCTCGGTCATGATCCAGCCGGGAATCACGCAATTGACCCGGATATTGTCCGGCGCCAGGTCGCGCGCCATGCCGCGCGTGAGGCCCTCCACCCCCGCCTTGGCGGTGGTGTAGGCCGGCATGCCGCCCTGGCTCGCGTGCCAGCTGACCGAGCCGAAATTGACGATCGACCCGCCGCCGGCGGCCTTCATCATCGGCGCCACCGCCTGGATGGCGAAGAACTGGTGGCGCAGGTTCACCGCCAGGCGTTCGTCCCAGTATTCCGGGGTCATGTCCTCCCAGCGATGGCGCTGGTCGTTGGCGGCGTTGTTCACCAGCACGGTGATCGGCCCCAGCCGGCGCCCAACCTCGGCGATCGCGGCGCGAAGCGCGGCGATATCGGTCAGGTCGCAGTGCTGGAAGAACGGCTCCGGATGGCCGGCGGCGGCCAGCCGCGCCGCCAGCGCGATGGCCGGGTCGTCGGCGATGTCCACGAACGCGACGCGCGCGCCCTGGGCGGCGAAGGCTGCCACCTCCGCCGCGCCGATGCCGGAGGCGCCGCCGGTAACCAGCACCACGCGATCGCGCAGGCTGGGATAGATGGCTTCGGTCATGGCACCAGTCTCCTTGCGTGCAATTCGTCGAGGATCGCCGCGGCGACCGCTTCGGGCGGCTGGTCGATCGAGACGGTGATCGGATGCTCGTTCGCGCCCGGCTCCTCCAGCGTGGCGAACTGGCTGTCGAGCAGGCCCGGCGGCATGAAATGCCCGCGCCGGGCGGCCAGCCTTGCGGCGATCACCGCGCGGGAGCCTTGCAGATAGACCAGCGCCACATCGGCGCGCTCGCCGATCAGGATCGCGCGATACGCCCGCTTCAGCGCCGAGCACGCCACCAGCGCCGCGTGC
>JAJZVS010000039.1 GCA_021845555.1 Pseudomonadota bacterium | reverse complement strand
GCTGTGCTTCCGCGGCAGCGAGCCGCGCGTCCTGTTGCCGGATCGCGTCCGCCAGGGCCGGGAGGTCGGGCGACGTGCGCCCGGTTGGCGCCTGCCGGTGCGGCTCCGGCGGCGGACCGATGGTTCCAGTGGGGTCTTTTTCTACGAAGGCGATATTGGTCAGGATTGTAACCCGCGCTATGGCGAAAGCTGCGGGACGCCCGGCAATCAATTCGGTCATCATGTGATCGATCAACTGCTTCACCACCCCGACCATTCCGGACTGATGGCTCTCGAAGCGGCGGGTTCCAGGCTCGGCATCGTCCCAGCGCGGCTCGACAAACGCCTCGCCATCCGGATATTCCACCATCATTCCGGTGCCGAAATTCTCGATCACATAATGCCCGCCGGGCAGCAGGCAGCGCGGAAACAGGTAGGCGAATGCCCGCTTGGTTAGATAGCCGATATGCGACGCATCATCGACGATCAGATCGAATGGGCCGCCAGCAAGGGCCGCCGCACGATCCAGCGTGTGTGGATCGTCCTGGCTGCCGCGCAGGCAGATGATGCGCTCCTTGCCGATGACGCAGTCGGGTGCCGGCAGGATATCGACGCCCACGATGGTCGCCTTCGGCAGGTACTCATGCCACAGCAGCAGCGACGTGCCGGTGGCGATGCCGAGTTCCAGGATACGCAAGGGGGCGTCGCGACGGCCCTGCAGCAGCCGCGCGTACTCGCGCAGGTAGCTGGGCGCCTTACGATTCGGATGGTCGCCATAGAGGCGCGCGCCAAGCGCTTGCAGCACGTCGGCGTCCAGCGGTGACCCGCCCGGCGCGCTCAATGCCCGCTCCCATGGGGCCGCCGGCGCAGTCCGAGCTTGCGCAAGACCCAAGCCGCGCGGGCGAGCGGACCGTGCAGGCGAGTGAGAACCTGTTCGAGTTCCGTCAGCCGGCGCCCTTGTTGCTCCAGCTGAGCAAACAGCGCGGCTGGGTCGTCGGGTCCCGTGGCTTGAGAGCGGAAGGGCCGTTCCGCGGCTTTCGCAAGTTCCACGTGCTCATACTGCTCCCGCTGCTGTCGGCCCAGAAGATCCAGCCGGTGGGACGCGACGGCAGCCATATCGCGGAGCACGGGGACACCACGGCGGAGGATGGCGAAGAACTCGAAGCCGCCGAGATATTCCAGCCGGTGCAGATGCCAGTCGATGATCCCGAGCTGCCCCAGTTCGAACAGAACCAGCGTGAAGCCGGCCGGGGTGAACCGCCAGATATGGCAGTCGTCATGGAGCGCCGGCGCGCTAGGCGCGAAGCTGGGGAGCAGCGCCTTCAGTTGGGAAAATTCGCTCATCAGGCGAGGCGTGGCCGTCATTCCCGGCGGCCAGGCCAGCGCCCCATCCGCCGTGACGCTATAGGCCAGCTGATTCCATAGGTCCCGGGGGGCTGGGGACGAACGCCGGCAGAAATAGGCCTCGATCATCTCGCCGGTGGTGCTGGGGGTGCGGAAATAGTCGAAGCAGAAGCGCTTGTCCGGCACGGCCAGGGCGATCTCCGACTCCGGCTTGAGCAGACGCGCCGCGGCATTCAGAAACCCGGCGGGATCGGGAAGATGCTCGATGACGTGGCTGGCAATCAGCCGGTCGAACCGGCCGTGCAGCGCCTCGGGCACCGCACGGTCAAGCTGCCCGCGGTCCCAAATCGTATCGACGGGTTCGATCCGATCGACCGGAACCCCCGCGCCCTGGTATTTGATGCGCAGCCTGGCCTGGTCGACATGGTCCACGACATGGGTATGCCACCCTGCCGCCTTGGGAGCGACCGGGGCGTAGCTGGGGCCGATCTCGATGATCCTGCTTTCCGGAGCCGCGGCGCCAAGCAGAATGGCGACGCGGTCCTGACCGGCTGCCAAGCGGTCCGTGACGTCCGTGGCCCGCGTCAGATGATATGCACGCCGCTGCCTGTCAGGAAGGAGATTTGGGTCCCATCACTGAGCTTGTAACTGACGGAAACAGACTTGGAGCTACCGGAAAGCGTCGACATGTTTGAGACATCGGTCTGACTGTAGCCGAACAGCGCGACGGTATCGGAGGAGGTCAGATTAACAAGCGAATCCTGCCCACCGCCGTTCCCGCTGAAGAACGCGAACAGATCCTTCCCGCTGCCGCCCACCAGGGTGTTATTCCCAGCCCCGCCCATAAGCGTATCGTTCCCGCTGCCGGCCGTCATCAGGATATTCGTGCCGGTGACCGTGCCGCCGGACAGGCTGTCGTTCCCGACCGACCCGCTCGCATCCAGCGTCTCACTGCCGCTGCCGGCAACATAGTTCAGACCTGTGGCATTGCTGCTGTACGTCACGTCGCTCCCGGCCCCACCGAACAAGGTGACGACGCCGGAGCCACCGGTCACGCTGGTAGTGCCGTTGAGCGCGGAGACCACCAGCCCGCCGCTGCCGCCCACGATCGAGGTGCCGCCTGTGCCGCCGCGCACCGTGGACGTCCCCGCGCCGCCCAGGAACACCAGAGACCCGGTCCCGCCGATGACCTGCGCCGCAGTCGTCCCAGTCGCCGAGATCGTCGCGGCGCCGGACCCGGCGGCAGCCACCCCGCCACTGCCCGAGAGGGTGACGGTCATGGAAATCGCCCCCTGGCCGGAAATCGTATCGTTCGTGCCGGCGTCGAGAGCCGAAAGTGTGTTTGCCAACCCGCCGAACAGCAACCCGCTGCTGCCCGACATCGTCGCCGCAATGCTGGCGACGGACATACCGGCAATGGTGTCGTTCGTCCCGAAATCGGTCACCGTCAGGCTGCTGCCGGCGCCACCGAACACAACGCCACCGCTGGCAACACTATCGAACGTCACTACATCGATCGTCGCGCCCGCTCCGATTATATCGCCGACGCCGGAAGAAATGAACGACACGGAACCAGCGGTGGAGTCTGCGAGAAGCACGTTGGTCCCGCCGCCGCCCGCGATCGTACTGACGCCGCTCGCGGTCGTCCCGCCGCCCGCTTCCGTGATCGTATCATTGCCGCCGCCGGCAGCAACATAGTCGCCCGGCAGGAAGGAACTGGAGATCGTCGACTGAACCAGATTGTTGCCGCCGCCGAGCGCGACCGAATCACCGCCGGCCAGGTTGAACACGCCACCGACCGTTCCGGAAATAATCCCAGTGCCAGGGGCGACCGAAATCGTGTCGATCCCCGTCGCGTTATCCAGAATGTAGCCGTAATTGTTGTTGAACGCGTACGAGTTCCCACCCGCATCGGTAATCAACGCCTCGGCGATGGTTCCGGTCACGGTGGGCACTGTCGGGACCGGCCCCCCGGCCGGAACCGTCGCCGTGAACAGTTGGGCGCCCGGCGAGGTCGCCGAAGCCAGGATCGCGGCGGCAATCTGGTTCTGCAGCGTCACGTTCAACGAACCGGACCCCGGTATCGTCACGTATCCGCCGCTCTGCACCGTCACTTGCGCCATTTCGATCCTCACGTCCGCACTCAAAACCGACCCGCCGCCGACTGACGGGCAAGCCAACCAATCTCACGCGACCCAAACCACGTTCAGCCGGGCCGATAGCTTCGTCCACGATCCACGATCAGGAATTTTTCATCACCCCAACGGCAGGCACCTTGGACCGTTCCACACCCAACCGGCCCACCGCCCCCGCTCGCGCCTACGGCACTTTTGCCGCCCATCCTACTGATAGACCTTATGAACCCGATTTATCACGGTAGGCGCGCGGAAAGTCAACACCATTTTGCCCCCCGTTTCGCCCCAAGCCCGCCCCTCACGCCCCCGGCCCATACCGCCCGGAGACTTGCGGCGTCGGCGTATCGAACCCCTGGCGTTGCCGATCCAGCCGCGTCTCGCGCGACCACACCCGCCGCAGATCGTCTCGTACGCCGATCCGGAGCCGGCCCAGCCCCTCCACCTCCAGCTCCACCCTATCCCCATCCATGAACGAAGACAACCCACGGTGGTTGGTCCCGGTCGCCAATAAATCCCCAGGTTGCAGCGTGTGGATCGCGCTCACCCACTCGATGCAGCGCGGGATCGGGTGCGCCATGTCGGAGGTGTTGAAATCCTGCTTGATCTCCCCGTTCACCCACAGCCGCACCGAAAGCCGGTGCGGGTCCGGCACCTCGTCGGCCGTCACCAGGAACGGCCCGATCGGGGCGAAGCTGTCGCGCGACTTCATCTGGAAGAAGACGTTGCCGGGCGGAGGCAGCCCGCGCGCCGAGCCGTCGACGAAGTTCACGTAGCCGAACACATGCGCCATCGCATCGGCCGCCGCCACCCGCGTCGCCGGCTTGCCGATCACCACCGCCAGCTCCGCCTCGCCCTCGAAAATCGTCGCCGGAACGTCCGGCAGGACCATCGTATCGCCGTCGCCGATGATCGCCCCCGGCGCCTTGTGGAACGCATTCAGCGGCGCCGGCGCCGTCCGCGTGCCGTCCTCCATATAGTTGACCGCCATGCAGACGATATTGCCCGGCCGCGGCAGCGGCGGGCGCAGCCGCACCCGGTCCAGCCCCATGCCCGGGCCGGCGGCGGCGGCGCGCTCCAGCGCCGCCCGATAAGCCTCGAACCGGGCGATCAGCCCGTTCATCAGGTCGTGCGGCCCGGTGTGGGGGATGTCGGCCACGGCCGCGGACACGTCCACCACCTCCGCCCCGCGCAGCACGCCGAGCCGGAAGTCGTCGAAAAAGCACAATTTCATGGCCGCCCTCCCCTCCAGATCCCCGGATCGGGCGGCAGCCGCCGGCCGGAGTCAAGCGGCCTGGATCAGCCCTTCGCCTCCGGCACCGTCAGCCATACCCAGAGCAGGTTCACCAGCAGCAGCGCCGCCGTGACCACGAACACCCAGCGCAGCCCCACGCTCGCCGCCACCACGCCGCCGGTCAGCGGCCCGAGCGCGATGCCCATGAAAGAGGCGGAGGAACTCAGCCCATAGACGAACCCCCGGCTGCTCGCCGGCACCATCCGCCCCACCAGCGCGTTGGCGGTCGGCAGGATGCCGCCGATGAAGCAGCCCACGCCGAAGCGCTCCGCCACGAACGCCCAGTAGCCGTGCGCGAACGCCTGCGGCAGCGTCATCGCCGCGGCGCCGAACAGGCTGATCAGCAACACCCGGCGATAGCCGATCACGTCCGAGCGCTTGCCGAGAAAGGGGGAGGCGAGCACGTCGGCCAGCCCGGTCACCGAGAACGCCAGCCCCGCCAGCGTCGCCAGTTGCGGCACCGGCCCGGTCAGCTGCTGCACGAACAGCGTTACGATCGGCTGGACCGCCTGCACCGCGAACTGCGCCAGCAGCAGCACCAGCATCAGCGCCGCCAGTCCCGGCGTGGCACGGAACAACCCGAGTGCCGCGGTCAGCGCCGGCCCGCGCCGCGCCGCCGGCGGCGGACGGGTGAACCGCTCCGGCACCAGCCACCACGCCAGCAGGAAGGCCGTGGCGGAAATCGCCGCGGCGAAGAAGAACGGCACGCGGTAGCTGCCGGTGGCATCGGCGATCCCGCCGCCGATCAGCGGCCCGATCAGCGAGCCGACCAGCTGCCCGGTGGACAGCCAGCCCAGCGCGTAGCCCAGCCGCTGATCCGGCACCTGGCTCGCCACCAGCGCGATCGCCGCCGAATTGAACCCGGCGAACAGCCCCATCGCCATGCGGAACGCCAGCAGGTGCCACACGCTCTGCGCCAGCCCCATCAGCAGCACGAATACCGAGATACCGAGGCTGGAGCGCAGCACCATCAGCTTGCGTCCGTAGCGATCCGCCATCCGCCCCCAGATCGGCGCGGTGAAGGTGCCGACGAAGGACGTCACGGAGGCGAGGATGCCGGACCAGAGATCGATCATCTCCGGGCGATGCACACCAAGATCGGGCAGATAGAGCGGCATGATCGGCGCCAGGATGGTGAAGGAGATGCTCATCACGAGCTGGATCCCCACCATGGTCCACAAGGTCAGCGCCCAGTTCTCCGTCGGCGGCGCGCCGGCGGCGGCCGGCGGTGCGGCGGAAGAGGTGTCTGTCATGCAGGCCTGCGTGTTACCTATCGCCCCGTGCCGATGCGGCGGAGCCACACGCTTCCGCCACCCCCCGACCGGGACCTCCCGCCGCAGCTATAGCCCGTTTCGCCAGCGGGACACGCCCCCGGCCGGACGCGACCCTGCCGTGCCGCCGGCGGGCGGGGCCGACCGCCGGTAGGAAGCCGGCGCAACATCGGGCATGCTATGGCGACAAACGTCACGGGAGAACGCCCATGCCAGGCATGCTCACAGGAAAAACCGCGCTCATCACCGGCGGCGGCGGCGGCATCGGCCGGGCCACCGCGCTCGCCTTCGCGCGTGAGGGCGCGCTGGTCGCGGTGGCCGACGCCAACCGCGACTCGGCGCAGGACACGGTGGCGATGGTGAACGCGATCGGCGGCCCGGGGGGCAACCAGGCGCTCGCGCTCGGCGGCGATGTCACCGATCCGGCCGCGGTGCAGGCGATGCTGCGCGCCACGCTGGAGGCGTTCGGCAAGCTCGACTGCGCCTTCAACAACGCCGGTATCGCCGGCTACCAGGTGGACGCCTCGGGCAAGAAGACCGCCGAATGGTCGGAAGCGGCGTTCGACCGGATGATCGGGGTCAACCTGAAAGGCGTCTGGCTCTGCATGAAATACGAGCTGCTGCACATGCAGGCGCATGGCGGCGGTGCGATCGTCAACACCGGCTCGATCGCCGGGCTGATCGGCCTGCCCACCTCGTCCGCCTATGTCGCGGCCAAGCACGGCGTGCTCGGGCTCACCAAGACCGCGGCGATCGAATACGCGCCCGACAACATCCGGGTGAACGCGGTCTGCCCCGGCTACATCCGCACCAAAATGACCGAGGACGCGATGGCCCGGCGCGGCGAGGCGCTGATGGCGATGGTGCCCACCCACCGGATGGGCGAGCCGGAGGAGATCGCCGAGATGGTGGTCTGGCTCTGCTCCGACCGCGCCTCCTTCGTGACCGGCGCCTGCTATAATGTCGATGGCGGCTACATGGCGGTCTGAGCATCGGCCGCCCCCTCCCGCGTCGGGAGGGGGCGGCGGCGACCTCAGCCGTTGCCGGGCTTGGCCCCGAGCTTCAACGCCACGAAGGCCGGCTGGCCGTCGTGGAAGATGCGCAGCGCGATCGCCTGGCCCGGCTTGTGCAGCGCTGCCTCGATCGCTCGTGCTGCCTCCACCGGGTTGTGCACCGGCGCGGAACCCACGCCCACGATCACGTCCCCGGCCGAGATGCCGGCCTCCTGCGCCGGCGAGCCCGGCTGCACGCCGGTCACCAGCGCGCCGTCGGTGCCTTCCGGAAGATTGAGCTGGCTGACCATCCCCGGCGACAGCGCGCCGAGCGCGAGGCCCAGCCGCTCCGGCCGGTGATCGGCGCCCATGACGCTGGCCAGCTTCTGCTGGCTCGGCATCTCCGCCACCTTGGCCTCGATGACGGTGGGCTTACCGTCGCGGATGATCGACAGCTTGGCGTCGGTCCCCGGCTTGATGCCGGCGATGTGCAGCGCGAGGTCCCGCGGATCCTTGATCGGCGCGCCGTTCACCGTCGTGATGACATCGCCCGGCTTGAGCCCGGCCTGCGCGGCCGGCGTGTTCGGCTCCACCGCCGCGATCAACGCGCCGCCCTTGTGCGGCAGGCCGAGCGCCTTGGACATCGCGTCCGACACCGCCTGCGCCTCCACGCCGATATAGCCGCGGGTCACATGGCCGTATTTCTGCAGATCGCTGGTGATCTTGCGGATCATGTCGGACGGGATGGCGAAGCCGATGCCGATCGACCCGCCCGAGGGCGAGAGGATGGCGGTGTTCATGCCGATCACCTTGCCGTCCTGCGTCAGCAGCGGGCCGCCGGAATTGCCCTCGTTGATCGGTGCGTCGATCTGCAGGAACTGGTCGTAGGGGCCGTCGCCGATGTTGCGCCCGAGCGCGGAGACGATCCCGGCGGTCACGGTTTCCGACAGGCCGAACGGATTGCCGATCGCGATCACCCATTCGCCCGGCTCCGCCTTCGCCGAATCGCCGAGCTGGAGGAACGGCAGCTTGTGATCGACCGAGATCTTCAGCAGCGCGATGTCGGTGCGCGGATCGGCGCCCACCACCTTGGCCGGCACCGTGGTGCCGTCGTCCAGCGTGACGGTGATGCGGCTCGCGTTCTTCACCACATGGTTGTTGGTGACGATCAGCCCGTCCGGGTTGATGATGAAGCCCGACCCGCGCGCCTCCACCGCCTGCGGATGCGGCACCATCTGGTTGAACGGGAACTGGTTGAACGGGAACGGCAATTGCGGGCCGCCGGGCATCTGCGGCTGGGCCGCCGGCTGCTGCTTCAGGTAGTTGGTGACCGAAACCACCGCCGGCTTCACCTGGGCGACCAAGTGGGTGAAGCTCGGCAGCCGCTCGGGCATCGCCGCCTGCTTCGCGGTGTTGATCGGCGCGGCGCCGGACGCCGCGGTCGTGGCCGGGGTGGGACCGGTTTCGGCCAGCGCCAGCCCGGCGAACCCGCCGAGCGTGGTGCCGGCGAGCAACACCGCCGCCAGTGCCGCCGGGCGCCAGCGCCGGCGCGAGGAGTCCATCCGCTGCATCATCGAAAATCTCCTTCTGAACCTGGATTCCGTCGCGGGGGCCGGACTGCCGCCGCCTGCCCCGTCACATGCCGCCCGCCGGCTAAATGTTCCCGAGGCAGAGCGGTTAAACCGGAGCCATGTGGATGAGGCTTTTGTCATGCGCCCGCCGCCCTGTCATGGGGGCCAGACGGCGGAGTGCCCGCGGCCCCGTCCCTCTGCTTTCCGGCGCGGCGCATAAGCCCCGGCCACAACGGCTTTGCCAACTGCGCGGCGATGCGGCTAATACCGCCGGTCTCCGGGCCGGCCGGGTTAGCACAGCGGTAGTGCAGCGGTTTTGTAAACCGAAGGTCGGGGGTTCAAGTCCCTCACCCGGCACCATCCCGGCCCTTCGCCGCGCCCCGCAGCGCATTCCCCTTGGGCCGCTCATTCCCCTTCCGCCGGCGTCAGGCCGCGGGCGAACCCGCCCGGCTCGCGCCGCCGCCGGGGGCGCCGGGCCAGCGCCGGCAACAGCAGCGCCAGCGCCGCCAGCCCGGCCCAGTGCGCCGGGCGCAGGCCGAAGCGCAGCGTTTCGTCCGCCGCCAGCACCCGCCAGGGATCGATCCCGGTGGCGAGCGCGTACCAGGCGAACTCGATCCCCGCCGCCGCTCCCGCCGTCGCCAGCGCCAGCGCCGGATACAGCGCCCACGACCCCCGCCAGGCCTTCGGCGTCAGCCGCCACAGCATCAGCCAGGCATAAAGCCCGGCCAGGAACACCGGCTCGCTGACATTCGCCTTGCTTTGGATGAAGTAGTGCAGCAGCGCCAGCGCCCCGATCGGGTAGGCCAGAAGGTGCAGCCGACCCCAGCCCTTGCCCATGCGCCGCACCGCCGCGTCGGTGGAGGTCACGGTCAGCGCCGCGAGACCCAGCAGCGCGACGAAGCCGATCGTCAGGTAGAATCGGTGCAGGATCTCGGCGGCGACCAGGCCGAGGCGCAGGTTCTGATCGACCGTGTACAGCGTCAGGTGGGCCAGCGCGTAAGCCCCGGCGGTCACCCCCGCCATCCGCCGCAGCAACAGCAGCCTGGGCCAGTTCAGCACCGTCGCGAGCGGCGTCACCGCCAGCGCGATCATGATGAACCGCACGGTCCACAGCCCGATCCACAGCAGCGCCGCCTTGATCGGCCGCCCGCCGAGGTCGCCCGTCACCAACCAGAAGGCCACTGTCGCACCGGGGGCGAGGCAAAGCGCCAGCGCCGCCGCCTTCAGCGCCGAGAACCGGCCCTGCCGGTCGCGCCAAGGCGCCTTGCGCCGTCGCTTGCGGGCAGCGGTGGCCCCGTTCGGGGTCGGCATCGGTGCGGTCTCCGTGCTGCGGGCCGGCGTGGGTCAGGCGGTGCGTGGCGTCCGGCCGGCGGGATGCGCGCCGGGTCAGCGGCGCTGCCCGCCGGACAGACCGGGGATATGGGCGAGATCCAGCCGCTGAAAACCCGCCGGCGGCACGAACAGCGCCGCCGGCTGCGGGCCATAGGCGACCGAGATCGCCCGCAGGGAGCCGCTGCCCGGCTGCCCCGCCCCCGGCGTCCCGGGCGGCGCCGTCCCCTGGCCGCGCGCGCGCAACACAAGGCCGCCCGGGGTGACGCAGGCGGTGCCGCTGCCGTCCCGTCCGTGCAGGACCCAGACCGTGCAGGGCGTGCCGGCCACCTTATCCTGGCCGACCCGGGTCATGGCGGTGCCGGGGGGAATGTTCAGTCCCGGCGTGCGGGCCGGGTCGAGCGGCATCTCCAGGTAGCGGTGCGCTGGCGCGATCACCATGATCATCTGCTTGGCGGCGAAGTTGAGGATGCCCCAGCCGGGCTGGCCTTGCACCTCGACCCGCAACAGCGTGCCGCGATCGGTCCAGAACATGCGCACGATGGCCGCTTCCGGCTGCTTCCCCGGTCCCACCGTGCCATGGACGCGATAGGCCACCGCGACATCGCGCAGGGGATGGATCCGCGGTCCCGCCTGCGCGGCCGCCGGCCCGATCGCCGCGGCAGACAGCAAGGCGGCGGCCAGGGCGGTGCGGATCATGGCTGGTCTCCTTCTGGGGGGCCTGCGCGGGGGCAGAACGCGCGAACGGCCCGGCCGGGGCGGTCAGGGGGGCGGATCAGCCCGGAAAACCGCGCCGCGCGCAAGCCGGCTCACGCCTTCGTGCCCGGCGGCGTCGGCCAGACCACCGAGCTCCTGCCCCAACACCTCCGGTTCGGGGCTGGCGATCCAGCGCGCGGGTGCCTCCACCGCCGCGGCGAGGCGGGCCTTGTATTCCTCCCGCGGCAGTTCGACGGCGCCGAACTGGGCCAGGTGGGCGGTGACGAACTGCGTATCCAACAGCCGGAACCCGCCCAGGCGCAACCGCGCCACCAGATGCACCAGCGCGACCTTGGAGGCATCGGTGGCGCGGCTGAACATGCTCTCCCCGAAGAACACCGCGCCGATCGCCACGCCGTAGAGCCCGCCCACCAGCTGCCCGTCGCGCCGGCTTTCCACCGAATGCGCGACGCCCATGCGGTGCAGCTGGCAGAACAGGGTTTCGATCTGCGGGTTGATCCAGGTGTCCTCCCGCCCCGGCGCGGCCGAGGCACAGCCGGCGATGGTGGCGGGGAAGTCGGTGTCGGCGGTCACCTGGAAGACATCGCTCGCCACGGTGCGGGCCAGCCGCCGCGGCAGGTGGAAGCGGTCGAGCGGCAGCACGCCCCGCCGCTCGGGGTCCAGCCAATAGAGCCGGCTGCCGCGCCGCGTCTCGGCCATCGGGAACAGGCCGTGGCGATAGGCACGCAGCATGAGCTCGGGGGTGATCTCCAGGCTTCGCCGCGACATGGCACCAGTGTGCGGCGGACGGGCGGGCAGGGAAAGATGGGCGGCCAGGGAAAGATGAGCGGGCAGGGAAAGATCGGTGTCCAGGGAAAGCGGGGGAGCGGGCGGAGACGAACCGCCTCATTCGGTCCCCGACATGGGCAACAATCGGCTCCGCGGCGCGCGCCAAGCTCTTGACTTGTTCCCTGCCGCCCCAATTCATCGCACGGCTTCACCATCCCGGAGAGGAACTCCCCATGCTGTCACGTCTGTCCCGCCGCACGATCATCACCTCCACCGCCGCCGCCGGCATCCTGGCCCTGGTGGCCGGCGCGCCGCAGGCCGCCCAGGCCGCCGCGATGTCGTTCAGCGTGCCGCTGTCCGGCGCGCAGCAGGTCCCGCCGGTGAAGACCGCCGGCCACGGCAACGCCCACCTGACCTTCAACCCGGCCAACGACATGCTCACCTGGGACGTGACGTACGCCGCCATGTCGAGCCCGGTGACGATGGCGCATATCCACACCGGCGCGGCCGGGAAGAACGGCGGGGTGGATATCTGGCTCACCAAGAAGGGCCATCCGGTGATGTCGCCGATCAAGGGCTCGGCCAAGCTCACCGCGGCGCAGGTCAAGCTGATGATGGCCGACGATCTCTACATCAACGTGCACACCAAGAAGCACCCGGCCGGTGAGATCCGCGGCCAGATCGTGCCGCCGAAGGGCTGATCTTCCGACCCGCCCGCCTGGTGTCCCGGCCTGGTGTCCAGGCATCGGGGCGCCCGGCGGGCGGGGCCCCCTCGCTGCGCCGCACCGGATCGGCTATAGATCGGGGAGAAGCCCGCGCCGGCCCGGCGCGCCCCCCAGATCAGGCGGCCCGGCCGCCGGATGAGACGAGATCCGCGTGAGCGAGACGCCTGAGACCATTCCTCCGATCCCGCCGGAGGGCCAGTTGCCCGTGACGATCGAGGAGGAGATGCGCCGCTCCTACCTCGATTACGCCATGAGCGTGATCGTGGCCCGTGCGCTGCCCGACGCGCGCGACGGGCTGAAGCCCGTGCATAGGCGCATCCTGTTCGCCATGAACGAGTCGGGCTACACGCCCGACAAGCCCTATCGCAAATCCGCCCGCGTGGTGGGCGACGTGATGGGGAAGTATCACCCGCACGGCGACGCCTCGATCTACGACGCGCTGGTGCGGATGGCGCAGTCCTTCTCGATGCGCGTGCCGCTGATCGACGGGCAGGGCAATTTCGGCTCGGTCGACGGCGATCCGCCGGCGGCGATGCGCTACACCGAGGCCAGGCTCGCCAAGGCGTCGATGCTGCTGCTCGACGACATCGACAAGAACACCGTCGATTTCCAGCCGAACTACGACGAATCGGCGGAAGAACCCCGCGTCCTGCCGGCGAGCTTCCCGAATCTGCTGATCAACGGCGCCGGCGGCATCGCGGTGGGGATGGCCACCAACATTCCGCCGCATAATCCGAACGAGATCATCGACGCCACGCTGGCGCTGATGGCCAATCCGGACATCACGCTCGACGAGCTGATGCGTCTGGTGCCGGGACCGGATTTTCCGACCGGCGGCATCATCCTCGGCCGCTCCGGCATCCGCTCCGCCTTCGAGACCGGACGCGGCTCGATCGTGGTGCGCGCGCGCGCCGAGATCGAGGAGATCCGGCGCGACCGCCAGGCGATCGTGGTCACCGAAATCCCGTATCAGGTGAACAAGGTCACCTTGCAGGAGCGCATGGCCGAACTGGTCCGCGCCAAGCAGATCGAAGGGATCAGCGAGATCCGCGACGAGAGCGACCGCTCGGGCATGCGCCTGGTGATCGAGCTCAAGCGCGACGCGACGGCGGAGGTGGTGCTGAACCAGCTCTACCGCTTCACCCAGTTGCAGACCGGCTTCGGCATGAACATGCTGGCGCTGGATGGCGGCCGGCCGCGGCTGATGGGGCTGAAGGAGCTGCTCGGCTGCTTCGTCGCCTTCCGCGAGGACGTGATCCTGCGCCGCGCCCGCCACGAACTCGGCCGGGCGCGCGACCGGGCCCATCTGCTGGTCGGCTTCAGCATCGCGGTCGCCAATATCGACGAGGTGATCCGCGTCATCCGTGCCAGCGCCGACCCGCGCTCGGCCCGCGCCGCGCTGATGGCGCGCGACTGGCCGGCCGCCGATATCGGCGTGCTGCTGGCGCTGATCGACGAGCCGGGCAACGCGATCAGCCCGGAACACACCGTGCGGCTGACCGAGACCCAGGCCGAGGGTATTCTCGAACTGCGCCTGCAACGCCTGACCGGGCTCGAGCGGGAAAAGATCGAGAAGGAACTCACCGAGGTCGCCGGGCGCATCCGCGACCTGCTGGATATCCTCGGCTCCCACCCGCGCCGGATGGAAGTGATGCGCGAGGAACTGCTGACCGCCCGCGCCGCGCTGTCCTCCCCGCGGCTGACCGCGATCGCCGAGGCCGAGGCGGACCAGGATGACGAAAGCCTGATCGAGCCGGGCCAGATGGTGGTGACCATCACCCGCGACGGCTTCATCAAGCGCACGCCGCTGGAAACCTACCGCGCGCAGAATCGTGGCGGGCGCGGGCGCACCGGGGCCGGCACGCGCGGGGACGACATCGTGACGCGCAGTTTCAATGCGCACACGCATCAGTGGGTGCTGTTCTTCTCCTCCGGCGGCAAGGCGTTCCGCGAGAAGGTCTGGCGCTTGCCGGAGGCCGGCCCGACCGCGAAGGGCCGCGCGCTGGTGAACCTGCTGCCCGAGCTCGGCGCCGACACGATCACCACCGTGCTGCCGCTGCCGCAGGACGAAAGCCTGTGGGACAGCCTGCACCTTGTGTTCGGCACCGCGTCGGGCAACGTGCGGCGCAACCGGCTGTCCGATTTCCGCAACGTGCGCGCCTCCGGCCTGATCGCCATGAAGCTCGACGAGGGCGACCGGCTGATCGGCGTGGCCACCTGCCGGGAGGGCGACGACGTGCTGCTCGCCGCGCGGCGCGGACGCAGCATCCGCTTCCAGATCACCGACGACAGCCTGCGCGTGTTCGCTGGGCGCGACAGTTCCGGCGTGCGCGGCATCCGCCTCGCCGGCGGGGATGCGGTCGTCAGCCTGTCGGTGCTGCGCCATGTGGACGCGACGACCGAGGAGCGGGCCGCCTATCTGCGCCTCGCCAACGCCCGCCGCCGCGCCCCCGGCGAGGACGACGCGCCGGAACCGGAGACTGCGGCCGAGACTGGGGCCGAGACTGGGGCCGAGCCGGACGACGAAGCGGTGGCCGACGTCACGCTGGAACCCGAGCGGGTGACGGAACTGGAACAGCAGGAGGAATTCCTGCTGACCGTGACCAGCGGCGGCTTCGGCAAGCGCAGCTCGGCCTACGACTACCGGGTGGCCGGGCGCGGCGGCCAGGGGATTGCCAACATCACCCTCGGCAAGCGAAATGGCGGCACGGTGGCGGCGAGCTTCCCGGTGCGGCCGGGCGACGACGTGATGCTGGTGACCGACGCCGGGCGGCTGATCCGCGTGCCGGCCGATCAGGTGCGCATCACC
>JAJZVS010000472.1 GCA_021845555.1 Pseudomonadota bacterium | reverse complement strand
CGACCGCATGCGTGAGGCGCTGGCGAACCTGGGGTTTCCGCTGCGCTGACGCGAAGCGGCCGGGCGGGCCATTGCGAAGCATCGTTCGCACCGGTACCGTCCGGCCAGCCACACCGCGGCGCGAAGCCGCGGTAGGAACCGGAGGAACGCATGAGCGAAGACCAGGCTCCCGTTGGCCAGGCCCTCACCGGGCTGCGCGTGATCGACATGACGCACAACCAGGCCGGACCCGCCTGCACCCAGATCCTTGCCTTCCTCGGCGCCGAGGTCATCAAGCTGGAAGACCCGCGCGGCGGCGACATCGCCCGGCGCAACATGGCCGACCGCGACGGCGACAGCCTGTTCTTCCTGGTGCTGAACGCGAACAAGCAGAGCATGACGCTCAACCTCAAGACCGAGGACGGCAAGCGCCTGTTCCGCGAAGTGATCGCGCAGTCCGACGTGCTGGTGGAGAATTTCGGCCCCGGCGCGCTCGATCGCCTCGGCCTGGGCTACGCGGCGTTGCGCGAGATCAACCCGCGGCTGATCTACGCCACCATCAAGGGCTTCGGCACCTACGGACCCTATGCCGGATTCAAGAGCTTCGAGCCGATCGCCCAGGCGATGGGCGGGGCGATGGCGGTGACCGGCTTCCCCGAGAACCCGCCCACCTACGTGTTTCCGGCGATCGGCGATTCCGGCACCGGGATGCACATGGCGATCGGCATCCTTGCCGCCTTGCAGCAGCGCCATGCGACCGGGCGCGGCCAGCACGTGGAAGTGTCGATGCAGGACGCGGTGGTGAACCTGATCCGCGTCAGCCTGCGCGACCATCAGCGCTTCGGCCATCCGCCGCCACGCGTCGGCAACCAGCTTGGCCGTACCGTGCCGGGCACCACCTACCCTTGCGCGCCCGGCGGGCCGAACGACTACGTGTATATCTTCGCCCAGCCGCAGATGTGGCTGCCGTTCCTCGGCGCGATGGGGCGGGAAGAGCTCGCGCGCGACCCGCGCTTCGCCACGCCGGAGGCGCGGTGGGAGAACCGTGCCGCGCTCGATGGGATCGTCGCCGACTGGACGCGCGGCCTCGGCAAGCATGAGGTGATGCGCATCCTGGGCGATGCCGGCGTGCCGTGCGGCGCGTGCCAGGATACCGGCGAGGTGCTGGCCGATCCGCATCTGCGCGCACGCGAAATGATCGTCGATATCGACTACCCCGGGCGCGGCATCTACCAGACCGTCGGCTGCCCGATTAAACTCTCGGAGTCCCCCGTCGCGGTCGCCCGCCCGCCGCTGCTGGGCGAGCATACGGACGCGCTGCTCGGCGCGCTGTGCGGGCTGGATGCGGCGGACATCGCGCGGCTGCACCGGGAAGGCGCGGTCTGACCGGCGGCGAAGGTTTCACAGGGAGGAAAACAACCATGCCCAACGACAGCGAGGCGCCGTTCGCGGTGCGGAGCGAGGATCTGGAATACCGCCGCGCCGGCGATCGCGCGCTGCTCGCCCGGCTGTACCGCCCGATCGGGCCGGGGCCGTTTCCCGCGATCGTGGAAGTGCATGGCGGCGCCTGGGTGAACGCCGACCGGCTGCAGAACCAGCCGGTGGCCGAGGCGCTGGCGGCCAGCGGGATCGTCGTGCTGTCGCTCGATTTCCGCATGCCGCCGGAGGCGGGCTACCCGGCCTCGTTGCAGGACATCAACTACGGCATCCGCTGGCTGAAGGCGCACGCGGCCGAATGCGGCACCGAGCCGCGCCGGGTGGGCGGGTTCGGCACCTCCAGCGGCGGGCACCAGATCCTGCTCGCAGCGCTGCGCCCGCACGATCCGCGCTACGCCGCGCTGGGGCTGGCCGGGGGGACACAGCCGGTCGATGCCGGTCTGGCCTTCGTGATCTCCGGCTGGGGCGTGCTCGACCCGGTGGCGCGCTACGCGCTGGCGCGCGAACGCGGCAACGCGGCGATGATCGACAACCACGACCGCTTCTGGGGAAGCGAGGCGGCGATGGCCGACGGCAGCCCGCCGCACATCCTCGCGCGCGGGGAGAAGGTGGCGCTGCCGCCGGCGCTGATCTTCCAGGGCACGGCGGACGAATGGGTGCCGACGGCGATCGCCGAGAACCTCGCCGCCGCCTGGCGCCGCGCCGGCGGATCGGTGGAACTCGGCCTCTATGAGGGCGAGGGCCACACCTTCATGCGCGAGAAGCCCGACGCGCCGCATTCGCTGGTGGCGATGCAGCGGCTGAAGGCCTTCATCCATCGCAACGGCGGGTAGAACCGGGCCGGATCAGGGCGGCAGCGGCACCACGGTGCTGGCCTGCGGTCCCTTCTCCCCCGGGTCGGGTGCCAGCGCGTAGCGCACCTTGTCGCCGACCCGGAGCCTGGCGAATCCGTCCTCGGCGACGCTGTTGCGGTGGACGTAGACCTCCTCGCCCTCGGCGGTGGTCAGGAACGCGTAGCCGCGGTCCGGGAACACCTGGGTGATGTGGCCGATCGGCGCCGCCGCATGGACCTTCTCCTCGCCGCGCTGGCGCCGGGCATGATCCTCGAGCTGGCGGCGCACCGCGTCGAAGGCATCGCGGATGGCGACATG
>JAJZVS010000471.1 GCA_021845555.1 Pseudomonadota bacterium | reverse complement strand
CACGAGCCGATCCGATGATCCCCGGCGAAATCCTCCCTGCCCTCGGCGAGATCGAACTCAACCCCGACCTCCCGCGCACCACGCTGACGGTGGCCAACACCGGCGACCGCCCGATCCAGGTCGGCAGCCACTATCATTTCGCCGAAACCAACCTCGCGCTGTCGTTCGACCGCGCCGCGGCGCGCGGTCAGCGCCTCGATATCCCCGCCGGCACCGCGGTCCGTTTCGAACCCGGCCAGACACGGGAGATCGCCCTGATCCCCTATCGCGGCAAGCGCGTCGTCGCTGGCTTCCGCGCCGACGTGATGGGGGCGCTCTAGCCATGGCAAACCTCCCTCGCGCCGCCTATGCGGACATGTTCGGCCCCACCACCGGCGATCGCGTGCGGCTGGCCGACACCAACCTGATCATCGAGGTCGAACGCGACTTCACCACCTATGGCGAGGAAGTGAAATTCGGCGGCGGCAAGGTGATCCGCGACGGCATGGGCCAATCCCAGGCCACCAACGCGGAAGGCGCGGCCGATACCGTCATCACCAACGCGCTGATCCTCGATCACTGGGGCATCGTGAAGGCCGATGTCGGGCTCAAAGCCGGGCGCATCGCCGCCATCGGCAAGGCCGGCAACCCCGACATCCAGCCCGATGTCACCATCGTCATCGGCCCGGGCACCGAGATCATCGCCGGCGAAGGCAAGATCCTCACCGCCGGCGGCATCGATTCCCATATCCATTTCATCTGCCCGCAACTGGTGGACGAAGCGCTGGCCTCGGGCCTTACCACGCTGATCGGCGGCGGCACCGGCCCGGCCACCGGCACCGCGGCCACCACCTGCACGCCCGGGCCGTTCCATCTTGCCCGCATGTTGCAGGCGGCCGAGGGATTGCCGGTCAATCTCGCCTTTGCCGGCAAGGGCAACGCCTCCCGCCCCGCCGCCCTGGAGGAGATGATCCGCGCCGGCGCGAGCGCGCTGAAACTGCACGAGGACTGGGGCACCACGCCGGCGGCGATCGATTGCTGCCTGTCGGTGGCGGACCGCTACGACGTGCAGGTGATGATCCACACCGACACGCTGAACGAGTCGGGCTTCGTCGAAGACACCATTGCCGCCTTCAAGGGCCGCACCATCCACGCTTTCCACACCGAAGGCGCCGGCGGCGGCCACGCCCCCGACATCATCAAGGTCGCGGGCCTGGCGAACGTGCTGCCCAGCTCCACCAACCCGACCCGTCCCTACACGATCAACACGCTCGATGAGCATCTCGACATGCTCATGGTCTGCCACCACCTCGACCCGAACATTCCCGAAGACGTGGCCTTCGCGGAAAGCCGCATCCGCCGCGAAACCATCGCCGCCGAGGACATCCTGCACGACCTCGGCGCGCTGTCGCTGATGTCCTCGGACAGCCAGGCGATGGGCCGCGTCGGCGAGGTGATCCTGCGCACCTGGCAAACCGCGCACAAGATGAAAGCCCAGCGCGGCGCGCTTCCGGGCGATCCGGAGCGCAACGACAACCACCGCGCGAAACGCTACGTCGCCAAATACACCATCAACCCGGCGATCGCGCAGGGCATCGCGCACGAGATCGGGTCGGTCGAAGCGGGCAAGCTCGCCGATCTGGTGCTGTGGTCGCCGGCGTTCTTCGGCGTGAAACCCGATCTTGTGCTGAAGGGCGGGTCGATCGTGATGGCGGCGATGGGCGATCCCAATGCGTCCATCCCCACCCCGCAGCCGGTGCATTACCGCCCGATGTTCGCCGCCTTCGGCCGGGCGCTCGCGGAAAGCTGCATCACCTTCGTCTCCGCCGCTGCGCTGGACGCCGACATCGGCCGCACGCTCGGCCTGTCACGCCGGCTGATCGCGGTGGCGAACACCCGCGGCGGCATCGGAAAGCGCTCCATGATCCACAACGACGCCACCCCGAAGATCGAGGTCGATCCGGAAACCTACGAAGTCCGCGCCGACGGCGTGCTGCTGACCTGCGAACCCGCCACGGTGCTGCCGATGGCGCAGCGCTATTTCCTGTTCTGATGCGCGCGCACCGCGTTCTGCCGGCCGGCGGCTGGGACCCCGCGCGGGAGACAGACAGCGTGGTGCTCGATTTCGACCTGCGCCACCGCCGCCGCATCACCCTGCACACCGAAGCCGGCGCGCATCTGCTGCTCGACCTGCCGCAGACCGCGCATCTGCGCGACGGCGAGGGGCTGGAATGCGAGGACGGATCGGTGGTGCGCGTGCGCGCCAGGCCGGAACCCCTGCTCGAGATCGGCGCCGCCGATGCGGCTGAACTCGCGCGCCTGGCCTGGCATCTCGGCAACCGCCACCTGCCGGTGCAGGTGTTGCACGGGGCCTTGCGCATCCGCGACGATCACGTGATCGCCGGCATGGTGGAAGCGCTCGGCGGGACGGTGCGGCGGATCGCGGCGGCCTTCGACCCCGAGCCGGGCGCCTATGCGCAGAGCGAGACGCCGGCGCATCATCACCATCACCATGACGATGAGTGATCCGAACGAAGCCTCCGCATCCGGCCTGCTGCACCTGCTGGCCTGGTTGTCCCCTGGCTTTCCCACCGGCGC
>JAJZVS010000470.1 GCA_021845555.1 Pseudomonadota bacterium | reverse complement strand
CCGAGCACCGGCAGTGGTGTCCAGGCGGCGCACATGCCGGGCAGATGCGCCGCCCCGCCGGCGCCGGCGATGATCACGCGCAGGCCGCGCCCCCGCGCCTCGCGCGCATAGGCCGCCAGCCGGTCGGGGGTGCGGTGGGCGGAGACCACGCGCACCTCGTGCGGCACCGCCAGCTTCGCCAGCGTGCCGGCGGCGTGCTGCAGCGTCGTCCAGTCGGAGGTGCTGCCCATGATGACGCCGACCAGCGGCGCGGCGGCGTCGGTCATGCCTGCCGCCTCCTGCGCCCGCGTCACGCGATGGAATCCGGGATCAGCCGCGATTCCAGCCAGGCGATCTCGTCCTTCAGCAGCAATTTGCGCTTCTTCAGCCGCACCAGTTGCAACTGGTCGAGCGCGCCGCCCTCCGCCAGGCGGGCGATCACCGTGTCCAGGTCGCGGTGCTCGCTGCGCAGCTCGTGCAGCTTGCGCAGGAGCGAGTCACGGTCGCTCAGCATGCCGGACCCTTAGCATGAATGGCGGCGGCGGAGCAGGGGCGACGATTTGCGGTGGCGAGCAGCCGCGAAACGGTATTACAGTTTTGTGGCCGGGCCGGGACGCCATCGGCCTGTGCGATCGCATCCAGCAGATCAGGAGGCCTCATGACCCTGCAGTCCCGCATCGAGAGCCTGAAATCCCGCCACGCGGAGCTGGAAACCCGACTCGCCGACGAAGACCAGCGCCCACGGCCGGACGCGGAGACGGTGATGCGGCTGAAGCTTGAGAAGCTGCGACTGAAGGAGGAAATGGAGCGGCTGCGCGCCCACTAGCGCGCCCCCGGGCAGATCCGACGCCCGCCATGGCGGGGCCGCTCAGGCGGCCTCGTCCTCGGAGGGCGGCGGCACCGCCGGCACCGCCTGCCCCTCGCGGATCAGGCGCTCATTGGCCTGCGTCACCATGGCGTTCAGGTCGGTCTGGCTGCACAGGCCCAGGATCACCGGGTCGCGCGGCTTGATGTTGGCGGTGTTCCAGTGCGTGCGGTCGCGCACCTTCTGGATCGTCTCCTTGGTGGTCCCCATCAGCTTGGCGATCTGCGCCTCGGTCAGCTGCGGATAGTTGCGCAGCAGGAAGGCGATGCCGTCCGGCCGGTCGTTGCGCTTGGCAACCGGCGTGTAGCGGGCGCCCCGCGCGCGCTTGGCCACCGGCAGCGTGCTGGGCAGCAGCTTCAGCCGCGCGTTGGTGTCCTTCTCGCAGCGCGCGATCTCCTGCGGCGTCAACTGGCCGTTCGCCACCGGGTCGTAGCCGACGATGCCCTGCGCCACCTCGCCGTCCGCGATCGCCTGCACCTCCAGCGGGTGCATGCCGCAGAACTCGGCGATCTGGGTAAAGGTCAGCGCGGTCTTCTCGATCAGCCATACGGCGGTGGCTTTGGGCATCAACGGCAAGGTCATGGCGATCACCCTTCACGGCTCGCGCGGGCGGCGCGCGACCGATGGCAGCGTGCCGTTATGATAGGGAAAGAGGGGCGCATATGGACGCCTCCCCCGGCGGGGTCAAGCACCGTCCGCCCCGCTCAGATGAGACCGCAACCCCTTCGCTGCAAGGAAGCCGCGCAGATGATGGAAGACGAAGACCGCCCCCGCCCGCAGCCCGACCGGCTGCAGAAGCTGCGCCTCGACGGGCTCGGGGTGGCGGAACTGGACGCCTATATCGCGGAATTGCGCGCCGAGATCGCCCGCGCCGAGGCGGAGATCGGCCGCAAGCGCGGCCACCGCAGCGCCGCCGACGCGGTGTTCGGCCGCCGGCCGGCCGGCGAGGGCTGAACACGGGGAAGGGGGCCGGACGGCCCCCTTCGGATGCGTGCGTCAGGCCGCCTTCGGGGCTGCCTCGGCGCTGTCGTTGGCCAGCGTGCCCGCGACACTCTGGCCCGCGATCGGGATGCGGCGGGGCTTCAGCGCCTCCGGCACCACGCGCTTGAGGCCGACGTGCAACAGGCCGTTCCGCAGGTCCGCGCCCTCGACCACGATATGGTCGGCGAGCACGAAGCGCCGCTCGAACGCGCGGCCGGCGATGCCGCGGTACAACACCTCGGCGCGCGGCGCCTCGTTGCCGACGCGGCCGCTGACGACCAGGGTGTTGTCCTTGGCCGTGATCTCGATGTCATCCGGCCCGAACCCGGCCACCGCCATGGTCAGGCGATAGCTGTCCTCGCCGGTCTTCTCGATGTTGTACGGGGGGTAGCTGGCGTCGCTGGTGGCCGCGGAATCCACCATCCGGGCAAGCCGGTCGAAGCCGATGGCGGTGCGGAACAGCGGCGCGAAATCGAACGCATTCATGGTCAACCTCCTGCAAGAGCAAGGTGTGCGATGGGACCGCCCGACTGGGCCGGCCCACGGTCACGCTCCAGGACCCGGTGTGGCGTCCTGAACGATGCAGGAAGTGGTCACGGCGCCGCCGCGAGTCAAGGGTGGCGCGCCCGCCACCCTTGCCGCGTGCCTTACTTCTTCAGGCCGAGGCCGGCGAACTTCTTGTTGAACTTCGCCACCTGCCCGCCGGTGTCGATGATGCGCTGCACGCCGGTCCAGGCCGGATGCGACTTGGTGTCGATGTCCAGC
>JAJZVS010000469.1 GCA_021845555.1 Pseudomonadota bacterium | reverse complement strand
GATGAGATCGAGAAAGCGCATCTCGATCTGTTCAACATTCTGCTGCAGGTGATGGACCACGGGAAACTGACCGACCACAACGGCAAGACGGTCGATTTCCGCAACGTGATCCTGATCATGACCACCAACGCCGGCGCCTCCGACATGGCAAAGGAAGCGATCGGCTTCGGCCGCGACGTGCGCCAGGGGGAGGATGACGACGCGATCAAGCGGCTGTTCACGCCGGAGTTCCGCAACCGGCTGGACGCGACGATCACCTTCGCGGCCCTGAGCCCGGAAATCGTCGGCCGCGTGGTGGAGAAATTCGTCATGCAGCTGGAAGCCCAGCTGGCGGACCGCAACGTGACGATCGAACTGTCCTCGGCGGCGAAGGAATGGCTCGCCGAGCGCGGCTACGACCGGCTGTACGGCGCGCGCCCGCTGTCGCGCGTGATCCAGGAGCACATCAAGAAGCCCCTGGCCGAGGAACTGCTGTTCGGGCGGCTGGTGCGCGGCGGCGCGGTGAAGGTGACGCTGGCCGACGGCAAGATGGCGTTCGAGATCACCGAGGCGGCGCTGCCGGCACTGCCGAAGCCGGACGAGGACGGCGGGGACGCGGGGGGGAAGACCGAGGAGGTGGTGGAGTAGAGCGCCCTCACCCGCCGGGCTGCGCCCGGCGGGGAACGGAAGCTTGCGATGCCCTATTTCGACAGGCGCCGCGCGTTGGCGCGGACCTTCTGGCGGTAGCTCCGCACCACGCTGTCCGGCGACGCGCCCAGCGCCAGGCGGCCGGTCGCATGGGTTGCGGCGGCCAGCTTCTCCGCCACCATCAACTGCGCTTCGTGCGCCGCGCCCGGCCCGCCGGCCGCCAGCTTGGTGAGCCGCAACCACACCACCTGCTGCGATTCAGCCGCCAACATGGCCATATTGTACCAGGACGCGAACATGGGCACTCCTTTGCGGAAGACGAAGCGCACATGCTTCGCGACAGGATATGGGGTGCCACTATGACGATTTGGAGGCGTCCCGTGCACCGGCCGGGCGGGCATTGCCGGTTCCCATGCCCGCGCGCTGCGGCGCGAAGCACGCGGGCGGGCGGACGGTGCCGTTACGGCACGATAAGGCCCCGGCGCAGGGGGAGACGGACGGCGGAACGATCCCCTTCCCCGCCGGCCTGCGGGCCCGGACCGGAGCGGGCTAGATCCGTCCCCGCCGCTGCAATGCGTAGCGCGCCGCCACGCTGATCAGCAGCACCAGCAGCGTGACCAGGAACGCGGCGGCATAGGCCAGCGCGTTGGCCTCGGCGAAGGGTTCGTTGATGAAGGCCCAGATCGCATAGGTCAGGTAGCCGACCGGCGAATGGGTCAGCTTGCCGTCCCACAGATAGGCCGACCAGCCGGCGGTGTAGAGCAGCGGCGCGGTTTCTCCGACCGAGATGGCGAAGGCGAGCAGGATGCCGGTCAGCACCCCCGGCATCGCCACCGGCAGGGCGATCCGCAACGCCACCCGCCCGTCCCCTGCGCCCAGTGCATAGGCCGCTTCCTGCATCGCCGCCGGCACCTGGCTCAAGGCCAGTTCGGTGGTGCGGCAGATGTAGGGCAGGCACAGGATCGCCAAGGTGATGCAGGCCGCGGCGAGGGAGAAGTTCCAGCCCAGCCCCTCCACCATCGTGATGTAGCCGAAATAGCCGAGCACGATCGACGGCACGCCCACCAGCACGTCGGCCAGGAAGCGGATCGCCCGCGCATAATGGGTGTGGCCGAACTGCGCGACATACATCCCTGCCGCCACGCCGAACGGCACCGCCAGCAGCATCGCGCCGACGCCGATCACCAGCGTGCCCTCGATGGCGTTGAGCAGGCCGCCGCCGGTGCCCTGGCTCACCTCGGTGAACACGGCCGGCGTGAGCGCGGTGACCCCGCGCACCAGCACCATCAGCAGAATCCAGCCCATCGCGATGCCGAGCAGGGCGAACGCCGCCCCGCTCAGGACCCAGCCGCCGATCGCCATCGCCCGCCGCCGCCGGAGCCGCCCGAGCCGCTCCGCCATCAGCGCGCGCGGCGCGCCGGCGGCACCCGTCGCCATGCTCATACCTTCGCTCCGGCCAGGCCGGCGCGATGCAGGACCAGCCGCGCCAGCCCGTTCACGCCCACCGAGATCACCGACAACACCAGCGCCACCTCGGCCAGCGAACGCACCGCGAGACCGGTCGGGTCCTGCAAGGCGCTGTCGAGCTGGGAGGCGATGAAGGCGGCCATGGTGGAGACCGGGGAATAGATGCTCGGCGGCAGGTAGTTCAGCGCGTTGCCGCTGACCATCAGCACCGCCATCGTCTCCCCCAGCGCGCGGCCGGTGGCGAGGATGGTGGCGCCGATCAGCACCTTGCGCACGCCCGGCAGCACGACCTTCCACACCGTCTCGAACCGCGTCGCGCCGACCGAGGCGGCGGCTTCCCGCACCACCATCGGCTCGGCCAGGATGGCGTCGCGCAGGGTGGCGGCGATCAGCGGCACGATCATCAGCGACAGCACGATCCCCGCGGTCAGCAGCCCGTAGCCGCTGCCGGCGGGGCCGGCGAAGAACGGAATCCAGCCCAGCAGCCAGATCGGAA
>JAJZVS010000468.1 GCA_021845555.1 Pseudomonadota bacterium | reverse complement strand
AGCCGTCCGGCGCCAGCGCCTCGATCCCCTCGAGCAACGAATCGGCGTGCGATTCGCCGATCCCGTAGGAATGGAAGCGCTTCAGCCGGATGGTGGCCGGGCTGCCGCTGCGCGCGAGCAGCCGGGGGATGATCTGCTCCTCCAGCATCCGGCGCAGTTCGCGCGGCACGCCGGGGGTGAAGAAGAAGCGCGCGGCCCCGATATCCAACGCGAAGCCGCAGGCGGTGCCGACCGGATTGTCCAGCACCTCCGACCCTTCGGGCAGCATCGCCTGCTTGCGGTTGTTGGGCGGCATGATCCGCGAGCGGCGGGAGAAGAAGCTCTCCATCCGCGCCAGCCAGTCCTCGTTCAGCACCAGGGGCACGCCGGCGGCGGCGGCGGCGATCTCCTGCGAGAGGTCATCGACGGTGGGGCCGAGGCCGCCGTTCACGATCACCGCGTCCGCCCGCCCGGCCGCCAGGCGGAAGGCTTCCAGCAGCCGCGCGCGGTCGTCGCCCACCGTGGTGCCCCAGACCACGCTGAGCCCGACATCCTCCAGCTTCTGGCTGATGTAGCTGAAATTGGTGTTGGTGATCTTGCCGGTCAGCACCTCGTCGCCGGTGCAGAGGATCTCGATGCGCATACAAACCGTCCTTCAATAGGCCCCTCAATAGGCCAGGAATCCGCCATCGACCGGCAGGGTCACGCCGGTGACGTAGCGGGCGAGGTCGGAGGCAAGGAAGATCGCCGCCCCGGCGATATCGGCCGGCTCGCCGAACCGCCCGAGCGGGATGCGCCCGGCGAAGCTTTTCATGTAGTCGGGGTTCTCGCGCGCCTTGGCGTTCAAGGGCGTCGCGATCATGCCCGGCCCGATCGCGTTCACCCGCACCCCGCGCGGCGACAGCTCGATCGCCAGCGCCTTGGTCAGCGCCCGCACGCCCCCCTTGGAGGTCGTGTAGGCCGCCGAATTGGGCAACGCGACGAAGGACTGGATCGAGCCGATGTTGATCACGGCCCCCTTGGTTTCCACCAGCTGGTCCATGAAGGCGGTGGTCACGACATAGGGCCCGTCCAGGTTCACCGCCATCGTCGCGTCCCAGTCCGCCCGCGCGTCCGGCGCCTCCAGCGTGCCGCGGCGGATGATCCCGGCGTTGTTCACCAGCACGGAAATCGGCCCGTGCGAGGCGCGGATCGTCGCGGCCAGCGTATCGACCGCGACGCGGTCGGTCACGTTGAGCATGTGCGCGCTCGCCGCCGCGCCGATCTCCCCGGCGACGCGGCGCGCGCCGTCCTCGTTCACGTCCACCACGATCACCCGCGCGCCCTCGGCCGCGAAGCCGCGCGCGATGCCCTCGCCGATGCCCGAACCGGCGCCGGTCACCAGCGCCAGCCGGCCTGCCAGCAACCCGGCCATCTCAGCGCGCCATCGTCGAGGTGGCCGCGCCCGGCGTCGCGGTGCGCCCGCCATCGACCACGTATTGCGCGCCGGTGACGTTGCCGGCGAGGTCCGAGCACAGGAAAAGCACCACGTTCGCCACCTCCTCGGCGGTGCCGTAGCGGCCGATCGGGATGGAGGACTGGTAGCGCTGCCCGGCGGAGGCGGGGTCGGCCGGGCTCATCATCGATTCCAGCGAATGGATCATGCGGGTATCGATCGGGCCGGGGCAGACCGCGTTCACCCGCACGCCCGACCGCGCCACCTCCCCGGCAGCCACTTTGGTCAGGCCGATCACCGCATGCTTGGAGGCGACATAGGCCGGCATGCCCGGCGAGCCGACCAGGCCGGCGACCGAGGCGGTGTTCACCACCGCGCCGCGCTTCTGGTTCAGCATCACCGGCAGCACGTGGCGCAGGCCGAGGAACACGCCCTTGACGTTCACGCCCATCACCGCGTCGAACATCGCCTCGTCGTATTCGGCGGTGTTGGCGACCGCGCCCTCGATGCCCGCGTTGTTGTGGAAGCAGTCGATCGCGCCGTAGGCATCGAGCGCCGCCTTCACATAGGCCTGGACATCGGCCGATTTCGTCACGTCGGCGGCGACGAAGGTGGCCTGGCCGCCCTGCTGGCGGATGATGCCGGCGGTGGCTTCGCCGGCGGCGGCGTCCCGATCGACCAGGACCAGCCGGGCGCCGCGCTTGGCGAAGCCGAGCGACGATGCGCGGCCGATGCCGTTGCCGGCGCCGGTGACCAGCGCGACCTTGCCGGTGAAATCCATGGTGTTCTCTCCCCCGTGTGCGAGGGCGACAGCACGCACGGTTACGGCGGGGATTTCAAGCCCCGGCGGCCCGGACGCAGCCGTGGATCAGCCGCGGCGCCGGCGCAGCACCGGCAGGGCGAGCAGGCCCACGCCCAGCAGCGCCCAGGACGCCGGCTCCGGGACCGTCGGCGTGCCGGAATAGATCGACAGGTTGGAGATGGTGCCGTCGAAATACTCGCCGTAGGTGCTGAACTGCGCGCCGACGCGGGTGTTGGTGCCGGACTGCGGCGCGGTGGCCTGGATGGCGGAGGTGAAGACCTGGGTGCCGTCGATGAAGAACTGCGTGCCGGCACTGCTGCTGATGAGCTCGTAGGCGTGGGATACGTTGAGGCTGGGCGTCGCCACGCTGCTGCCGGCCAGAC
>JAJZVS010000038.1 GCA_021845555.1 Pseudomonadota bacterium | reverse complement strand
CCTGGGCGGATCGGGACTCGTTGCGCTCATTCACGGACGATATCGCCGCGCTGCGCGCACGCGCCGATGTCGTCGTGGCGTCGGTGCATTGGGGCCTCGGCAAGGAGGTGCTGGAATACATGCGCGAGACCGCGCACGCGGCGGTGGAAGCCGGGGCCGACGTGGTGATCGGGCACGGGCCGCATTTCTCGCTGCCGGCGGAGCTGTATCGCGGCAAGCCGATCTTCTACGGCCTGGGCAGCTTCTCCTTCCACACCGGCCACGGCGGGCGTGCACATGGCGACTGGGTGGGGATGATGGCGCGCGTGACGCTGGACGGCGGCGCGGTGGCGGGCGCTACGTTCCGCTTCGTCCGCCACAATGCCGCCAATGAAACGGTGCCGCGCGGGCCGGAGGAGGAGGCGGCGACGCTGGCAGAGCTGTCGGCCGTCAGCGGCGGGTTCGCGACGGTGCTGCGGCCGGCGGCGGGGTGGGTGGAGCTCGTGGAGGGTTAGCTGGGCGCCGCCAGGGGTCGGTGTGCGGCGGCGCAGGCACGGTAGTTCGCGTCGAGTTCCGGCGCCATCAGGCGCAGCGCGGCGAGGCGGCGAGCGGGGTCGCGGACGTGGCGGAGCTCGGCGCGGACGCGGGGGATTTCGGCCAGGTAGTCGGGCAAAACATTCCGGGTCATGCGCCGCCGTCCTGGGCGCGACCCCGCCGGTTCCGCAACCGCCCCGCGCTCCGCTACACTCCCGCCATGCCCCGGGTCGCCGCCCAGTCCGACCTGTTCGCCGCGCCCCCGCAGGTCCCGCCGCCCGCGCCGGACCCGATGGCCGAGCTCACCGCTCTGCTCGCCCGGCTGCGCGCCGCCGACGTGCCCCCCTGGCCCACGATCAGCGCGGCGATGCAGGACGAGTACCGCGCCCTCGGCCTCGCCCGCGAGGCGGGGGCGGAAGGCGCCGCGCTGGCCGCGGCGATCCTGGAGCAGACCGAACGCCTGCTGGCCATGACGGATTGAGGGCCTGACGGACGGCCGTCGGGGCACGCCCTCATCCGGTTCGCTTTGCGAGCCGACCTGTCCCAAGGTGTGGGAGAGTTGAGTCCAGGGAGCAGCGACCGCCCCCCCGCCAACGCCGCGATCACGCGGGAGTCACGTTCGTTTGCAATGGGCAGGCGCCGACGGGCCGGCTAAACTCGCCGCCCGATGGATCAGCCGGCCCACCCTCCCGATGGACACGCCGCCGCCCTGGGCGTTGCCGCGGGGCGCCGCCGGCGCGTCCGCGCCCAGGCGGCGCTGCTGGGGGTGGTGGTACTCGCCCTTCTGGTCGCGGGCGGCTACTGGTATGTCACCCGCAACGAAGTCACCACCGACGACGCCTTTACCGATGGCCACGCCATCACCGTGGCGCCGCAAGTCGGCGGCACCGTCGTCGCGCTCGATGTGCACGACAACGAGTTCGTCCACGCCGGGCAACTCCTGGCCGAGATCGACCCGCGCGCCGACCGCGCCGCGCGCGACGCGGCGGAGGCAAGCCTCGCGCAGGCACGGGCGCTGCGCGACGCGGCCCGGGTCGCGCTCGAGCGGGTGCGGATCGCCGCGCCCGCCCGGCTCGCCGCCGCCCGCGCCACGCTGGCAGCGGCGCGGGCGAGGCTGGCGCGCGCCGATGCGGACTGGCGGCGGCAGCTGCGTCTTCCGCATCAGGCCACCACCCAGCAGGCGATCGACAACGCCACCGCCGCCCATCTCGCCGCGCTGGCGCAGGTGGCGGCGGCGCAGGCCGCCCTGCGCGAAGCCGACACCGTCCCCGAGGCGATCGCCGCCGCCGCGGCCGCCTTCGCGCAGCGCACCGCCGAGATCGCGCTGGCGCGCGCGCGGCTCGCCACCGCTGCGCTCGATCTGTCCTGGACCCGCATCCTCGCCCCGCGCGCCGGCTGGATCACGCGACGCAGCGTCGAGCTCGGCAACGAGGTGCGCCCCGGGCAGGCGCTGTTCGCGCTGGTGACACCGAAACTCTGGGTCACCGCCAACCTCAAGGAAACCGATCTCGATCGCATCCGCCCCGGCGAGCGGGTTTCGATCGCCGTCGATGCCTACCCGGAGCTGCGCCTCCGCGGCCATGTGGACAGCATCCAGCGCGGCACCGGCGGACGCTTCTCCGCCTTCCCGGCGGAAAACGCGACCGGCAATTTCGTCAAGGTGGTGCAGCGGGTGCCGGTGAAGATCGCCATCGACAGCGGTCTCGATCCGAAGCTGGCGCTGCCGCTCGGCCTGTCGGTCGAGCCGACGATTCATCTGAAATGACCGCCGAAGCGGTCTGGCATCCGCGCGCCAGCCCCTGGCTGATCGCCGCGGTCGCCACGCTGGCGCCGTTCATGGAGATCCTCGACACCTCGATCGTCAACGTCAGCCTGCCCGCGATCTCCGGCAGCCTGGCGTCCAGCTACGACCAGGCGACCTGGGTGCTGACGTCCTACCTGGTGGCGAACGGCGTGGTGCTGCCGGTGGCCGGCTGGGCCGGCAAGCTGATCGGGCGCAAGCGGTATTTCCTGATCTGCATCGCCATGTTCACGGTCTGCTCGTTCCTCTCCGGCATCGCCACCAGCCTGCCGCAGCTGGTCACGTTCCGGCTGTTGCAGGGGCTGTTCGGCGGCGGATTGCAGCCGAGCCAGCAGGCGGTGATCCTCGATACGTTCGAACCCTCCCAGCGCGGCCGCGCGTTCTCAATGGTGGCGATCTCGGTGATCTTTGCGCCGATCCTGGGGCCGGTGCTGGGCGGCTGGATCACCGACAGCACCAGCTGGCGCTGGGTGTTCCTGATCAACGTGCCGGTGGGGATCGTGGCCTTCCTGGCCTCGGCGCGATTCGTGGAGGACCCGCCCTGGGTGCTGGCCGACCGGGCCCGCCCGCGCGACATCGACTATGTCGGCATCGGGCTGATCGCGCTCGGACTGGGGTCGTTGCAGATCATGCTCGACCGCGGCGAGCAGCTGGGCTGGCTCAGCTCGCCGTTCATCCGCCTGTTCGCGCTGTTCGCCGCGATCGGCATCGCCGGAGCGATCGTCTGGCTGCTGCTGACCGACAAGCCTGTGGTCGATCTGCGCGCGCTGCGTGACCGCAATTTCGGCGTCGGCGTGGTCACGGTCTCGGCGATCGGCTCCATCCTCTATTCGACCAACCTGCTGATCCCGGCCTTCGCGCAGCAATGGCTCGGCTATACCGCGCTGCTGGCCGGGTGGCTGCTGACGCCGGGGGCGGTGGCGACGATCGTGCTGATCCCGCTGGTGGCGCGCTACGCGCTGCCCCATGTGCAGACGCGGTATCTGCTCGCCTTCGGCTTCTTCGCGCTGGGCTATGCGTCCTGGTTCGCGCACCGGCTGACGCCGCAGATCGATTTCTTCACGCTGGCGACGTTCCGCGCCTTGCAGACGGTGGGGCTGGCGTTCCTGTTCGTGCCGAACAGCACGCTCGCCTATTCCACCCTGCCGCGGCGGTTCAATGCGGACGCGGCGGCACTCTATTCGATGTTCCGCAACATCGCCGGGTCGATCGGCATCTCGGTCGCCTCCGCGCTGGTACAGCAGCGCGAACAGCAGTATCGCGCGGTGCTGGCCGGGCATCTCTCGGCCTACGACCCGGCCTATCTCGACACGCTCGGGCGGATCACGACCGAGCTGCAAGCGGCCGGGCGCACCGCCGCGGCGGCGCGGCACGCCGCGCTTGGGCTGATGAACCAGATGCTGAATCAGCAGGCGGCCACGCTCGCCTATGCCGAGGTGTTCGCGCTCACCGCGGTCGCGGCGTTCGCGGCCATCCCGCTCACCCTGCTGTTCCGCGGGTCCACCGCCACCGGGCGGCGGTAGCGGACGCGATCAGCCGCGGTCCGCCTGGTGCGCTTCCAGGAACCACAGAGCCTTATCGAGATCGCGCGAGGCGGCGGTGAAGATGTCGGCGGTGTCGGCGTCGCCGGCCTCGCCCGTCTCGTCGATCGCGGCGCGGACCGCGTTCGCCACCGCGGCGTAGCGTTCGGTCAGCGCCTTCAGATGGTCGTCGATCGCATGGATGTCGGTGGGATAGGCGGACAGTGTGCTGTGCGCCGCCACCTCCTGCGTGGTGCCGAGCGCGGTGCCGCCGAGTTGCACCGCCCGCTCCGCGATCGTGTCCACGTGCCCGTCGAGCGTGGCGCGGAATCCGTCCAGCATTTCGTGCACGGCGATGAAGCGCGGGCCGCGCAGGTTCCAGTGCGCCTGCTTGGTGGCCAGCGCGAGGTCGATCGCATCGGCCAACCGCGCGTTCAGCACGCCAACCGAGGCTTGGCGGGCGTTCGCCTTGAGGTCGTTCTTGGTGGGATGCAGGCGCATAAGCCGTCTCCGTTCCTGAGTGCGTTTCCTGATATGGGGGTGCGGCGGCTGGGGCGAAGCCCCTCAGGCGCGCCCCCCTCAGGGCCGGGCGGTGGTTCCGTCCCTAGCTTCCCGCTCGGCCGTCGGCGGCGACGGATCGACCGCCAGGTAGCGCTTCGGGTGTCCCGCCGCGCCGGGGCGGCGGAAGGACGCGGCGCGGGCGAGCACCGCACGGTCCGCCGGCGAGAGCCGGGTGGCCTCGCGCAGATGGTCCATCCAGCTCGGGGTGGACCAGACCTCCAGCCAGCCTTCGGGGTGGGCCACGTCCTCGTACAGCTGCCAGGCGCGTGCGCCGGCGCGGCTGCGGGCGCGGCGGAGCTCGACCATGATGGCCAGGAACTCGCTGCGGCGCGACGGATCGACTGCATAGGTCATCGTCTCCAGCACCCGCCCGTGGGCGAGCACGGGGGCGAGTTCGGGTGCCGGTGGCTCCGGCTCCGGTTCGGCGGGCAGGGTGGGGGAGGTGCGCAGGATCGTCTCGTCCAGGCTGTAGCCGCGCACCGACCAGACCAGCGCCGCGCCGCACCCGCCCGCCACGACCAGCGCCGGGCCGAGGCCGATCTGGGTGGCCAGGAACCCCCAGCCGAACGAGCCCAGGGTCAGCGCGCCGTTGTAGGCGAGCTGATAGATGGCCAGCGATCGCGCCCGCACCCAGGGCGGCGCCACCAGCTGCGCCGCCGCCTGCACGACCGAGAACGAGGTCACCCAGCCGGTGCCGAACACCGCCATCGCCACCGCCGCCACCACCCAGTGGTGCGCCACGCCGAGCAGCGCCATCCCGGCCGAGGACGCAAGCCCGGCCGCCAGCACCGTCGCCCCGCGCGACAGCCGCCGCGTGATCTGCGGCAGCAGCAGCCCCGCAGTCACGCCGCCGCCGCCCATCAGCCCAAGGATCACGCCGTACATGCCGGCGCCGAGGCCGAGCTGGTGGCGCACCACCAGCGGCAGCAGCGCCCAGGGGGCGGAGGCGGGCAGCGCAAAGGCGAAAATCCGCACCATCGCCGCGCGCATCGCCGGGCTGTGGCGCACGAAGCGGGTGCCGGCGCGCATCGCCCCCATCAGCTGCTCGCGCGGCAGGCCGCCGGCTGAGGCGCGCGGGCGCCGCCGCCAGACGAACAGCGCCCACAGCACGGCGAGGATCGACACCGCGAACAACGAGAACGTCAGCCCCGACCCGCCCAGCAGCACCAGGAACCCGGCCAGCGCCGGCCCCAGCGCGCGGGCGATGTTGAAGCCGATGCCGTTCAGCGCGATCGCGCCGACCAGGTCGCCGCGCGGCACCAACTCCGGCACGATCGCGCTCCAGGCCGGGGCGGTCAGCGCGGCGCCGATGCCGATCGCGAAGGTGCAGCCGAGCAGCAGCGTCGCGGTGGTGAGGCCGGCCAGGGTGAGGGCGGCGAGCAAGCCCGCCGCCGCCATGGTCCAGAGCTGCGCGCCGATCAGGAAGCGCCGCCGGTCGCCGATATCGGCCAACGCCCCACCCGGCAGCGCCAGCAGGAAGGCCGGCAGGATGGTCGCCGCCTGCACCATCGCAACGACCAGCGGGGAAGGGGAGAGCGAGGTCATCAGCCACCCCGCCCCGGTGTTCTGCAGCCAAGTGCCGAGCGAGGTGATCACATAGGCGAGCCACAGCCGCCGATAGACGGTATGGCGCAGCGGCGCGAGGGCGGTGGGCAGGCGCGAGGGCATGGCGCTCGTGGGGCCGGGGCGGGTGCCAGCATCGCCCGGCGGGCACCGGCGGGCAAACGATTTCGTCGTGGGATCGAGGATCGTTCCCGCCGCTGGTGAACGGCGCTGGTGAACGCCGGGGGCACCCTGGGGAGAGCACGCCGATGGGCCCCGGCTATGCGAGGCTCACCACTTCTTGACCAGGCGCCGCCGATTCGGTCTCGCCCGGCGCGCGGCCCGGCGTATCGTGCCACGTGGCCGGGCCGCCGACGCTGCCGGGACCTGCCACCCGCGCAAGGGGCTTCATCGATGCCGCTGCCCGATCCCGTCATTGTCGTGCCCGGAATCACGGCGAACTATCTCCGCGACGAGTATCCGCTGCCGCCCGAAGACGTCTGGACGGTGCTCTCGCAGGACTACGACCGCGCCGCGCTGCATCCCGAAGACCTGCGCTACGAGGCGGCCGAGCCGGCGCGGGTGCGCCCCGGCCAGGTGTTCGAGATCGCCTACCGCGAACTGATCGACGCGCTGCGCCACGATCTCAGCCCGGACGCGGATCGGCCGGTGCCGGTGTTCGCGTTCGCTTACGACTGGCGACAGCCGCTCGACGAAATCGAAGCCCAGTTGGGCGCGTTCGTGCAGGAGGTGATCGCGCGCACCGCCATCATCCCGCACTACGCGCGCGACGGGTACCGGGCGCGCGGGACGGTGAACCTGCTCGGCCACTCGATGGGCGGGCTGGTGATCGCCGGCTACATAGAGCGCGCGCGCATGAGCTCCCACGTACACAAGGTCGCGACGCTCGCCACGCCGTATCGCGGCTCGTTCGAGGCGGTGCTGAAGATCACCACCGGGACCGCCAATCTCGGTGCCTCCCCGCCCAGCACGCGCGAGCGGGAGGCGGCGCGGCTGACCCCGGCGCTCTATTACTTGCTGCCGGAGGTGCCGAACGGCGTGACTGCCGATCCCGGCCTGCCGACCTCGCTGTACGATCCCGGCGCCTGGCAGGCCAGCGTGACCGGGAGCATCGCCGAATATATCCGCCGGCACGGGACCGATCCGACCGATATCGCCGGGCAGGCGGACCGGCTGTTCCGCACGCTGCTTCGTACGGCGCGCTCGCACCGGGAGCGGCTCGACGGGCTGCGCCTCGCGCAGGTGGGGCTGCGGCCGGAGGACTGGCTGTGCGTGGTCGGGGTGAACGCGGAAACACGGGTGCGGCTGCAGATCGTTCGTCTGCCGGACGGGACGCCGGATTTCCGCTTCCACTCGGAAGACCGCGCCAACCAGTGGAACGACCCGGTGACGGCGAACCGCGTCTTTACCGGCGACGGCACGGTGCCGTTCGACGGCGCACTGCCGGGGTTCCTGAAACCGGAGAACCTGGTCTGCGTGACGCCGGACGACTACGGCTACTGGGAAGTGCTGGACCAGATGAAGGTGATGATCGGCGGGTTCCACGGGTTGATGGCGAACATGGACATGCTGCACCGCTTGGTGGTGCGCCACTTCACCGGCGCGGCGGACGGCCACGAGAACACCTGGGGCCGGCGGGCGCCGGGGGTGGCCAGCTGGGAGCCGCCGCTGCCGCTGCGCGAGAAGGTGCCGTAGCCGCGCGCGCCTACGCCTCCGCCGCCTCCACCGCCGCTACGTCCAGCAGCCGCTCGATCACCTCCGGCTCCTGCGCTCCGGCGATCGCGTGCCGCCCGGCCACCACGAAACAGGGCACGCCGTTGATGCCCAGGCGGTGCGCGCGCAGGTTCTCGGCGTGGATCGACTCCACCTCCTCGTCGCTCGCCAGGTAGCGGCGCACGGCAGGAGCATCGAGGCCGAGGCGCTCGGCGATCATGCCCAGCACCGTGAGATCGCCGATGTCGCGGCCTTCCACGAAATGGGCGGCGAACAGCGCCGCCACCGCCCCGTCGCCATGGCCCGCGCGGGCGGCGAAGCGCACCAGCCGGTGGGCATCGACCGGGGAGGGGGTGCGGCGGATCAGATCGAAGCGGAACGTCACCCCCTCGGCGCGGCCGATCTCAGTGATGGAGGCATAGAGCCGGCGCGCCCGCTCCTCGCCGCCGAACTTGCGGACCACGTATTCGCCCCGCGCCATGCCGGCGCGCGGCATGTCGGGGTTCAGCAGGAACGGGCGCCAGATCAGATCGACCAGCAGGTCCGGCCGCCGGTGCAGCGTGCGCAGCAGCCGCCTGGTGCCGAGGTAGCACCAGGGGCAGACCAGATCGTGCACCACTTCGACCGCAAGCCGGGTCCTGGGCGGGGCGAGGACGTTCACCGCTTTGCCTCCCGTGCAACGCCCCCTCCCGCGCGGGGAGGGGGCGTCTGCCGGCTACTTTACCGCCGAGAAGGCGGTGGGGGCCAGGATGGCATTCGTGACCTTGGCGACGATCGGGCCGGCGGCCTCGGTCTTAGCCCGCGCGGCGATCCATTCGGCGTCGGCCTGGAACAGGTTCCACTTGCGTTCGCGGTCGGCGAGCGAGTCCCAGGCCAGCAGGTAATAGAGCGTCTGGTTGGACTCGCCGATCAGCGTGGTCCAGAATCCGGCCTGGCGGATGCCGTGCTTTTCCCAGATCTTCAGCGTGATGGTGTCGAAGCGCTTGAGCAGGTCCGGCAGCTTGCCCGGCACGCATTCATAGACGCGCAGTTCATGGATCATTCTGTCTCCTCCCTCGCGGCTGCCGGCGATCGGCCGGATCGGGCGATCATAGCGGTCCCGGCGCGGATTGCGAGACGGGCGGGGGATAGTTGGTCCACAGGCATTCCTGGCGCGCGGTCTTCACGCTGTGGGTCAGCCGCGCCGGCGCGTCGGTGCGGTGCCAGCCGGCATACAGCGTATCCATCAGGTCGCCGCGATAGCCGCTGACCGCCGCCTTGCCGCGGATGGCGCGGAGCGCCTCGGCGAGCGCGCGATGCTCCGCGTTCGTCATCTCGAACCCATAGGCGCGCGTGTCGCCGCGGCTCGCGTGCACATAGGGCGGGTCGCAGTAGAACAGCGTGCCGGGGCTGTCGTTCAGAGCGATCAGCGCGATCGCGGGGCGGTTCTCGATCTGGACCCGCAACAGCCGCGCCGCGATCTCCGGCAGGCCGGCGACGCTGCCGAGCCAGCGGGAGACGACGCCGCTCATGCCGGCCCGGCTGGTGTCGCGGCAATTGGCCCAGCGGCCGAGGCTTGCGGTCTGCGCCAGCCCCGTGCGCGTCTGGCGCGCGCGCACGAAGAAGCGGCGGGCGCGTTCGAGATCGGACACGCCGTCCGCGGCGCCGTGGATCGCCGCGTAGTATTCCTCCCGCGCGAACGGGGTGAGCGCGATCGCCCGCGCGATCGCCTCGCCCTGGTCGCGCAGCACGCGGAAGAAGTTCACCACCTCGCCGTCGAGGTCGTTGTAGGTCTCCACCGGCGCGGGGGCGCGGTTGAGCAGCACCGCGGCCGAGCCGCCGAACGGTTCGCAATAGTGGTGGCAGTCGGGCAGCAGCGGCAGCAGCCAGGCGAGATGGCTGAACTTGCCGCCGTACCAGCCGAACGCGATCCGGCGCGGGCGGACCAGGCGCGGATCGGCCTCGGCCCGCGCCGCGTCGAGGTAGATAGGGGAGGGACGTCGGCTCATGGCGGGGCTTCCGACCCGCGCGGCGAGGATTCGCGGGTCAGAAATAGTGCCACACGTTCTGCGCCCGCGCTTCCTCCGGCGTGCCGTCGAACACGATCTGCCCGTTGTTCATGATGACCACCCGGTCGGCCAGCGCCATCGCCGCGGCGACGTTCTGTTCCACCAGCACCGCCGCCACGCCATGCGCGCGGCAGACGTCGCGCACCTGGGCGAACAGCCGCTCCACCAGGTTGGGCGCCAGGCCGATCGAGGGCTCATCGAGCATCAGGCAGCGTGGCGTGCCGAGGATCGCGAGCGCGAAGGCCAGCATCTGCTGCTGCCCGCCGCTCATGGACCCCGCCCGCGTCGCGCGACGCTCGTCCAGCACCGGCAGCAGGCGATAGAGATCGGCCGGCGCGAACATCGCCCCGCGCCCGGCCAGCCGCGCGGCCACCACGTCGATGTTCTCGGCCACGCTCAGGTCGGGGAAGATGCCGCGCCCTTCCGGCAGCAGCCGCAGCCCCAGCGCCACGCGCGCTGCCACCGGCAGGCGGCCGAGCGGCGTGCCGTCGAACCGCACCTCGCCGGCGCGCGCGGCGATCAATCCCATCACCGTCTTCAAGGTGGTGGTCTTGCCGGCGCCGTTATGACCGAGCAGGGCCAGGATCTGCCCCGGCTCCAGCGCGAAGGACACGTCGGAGATCACCGTCTTGGCGCCGTAGCCCGCCGCCAGCCCCGCGAGTTCCAGTATCACAGCGCACCGCCGAAATAGATTTCCGCCAGCGCCGGATCGGCGATGATCTGCTGCGGCGTGCCTTCCGCCATCAGGTGCCCCTGGTGCAGGAACAGCACCTGATCGGCGATCTGCTGCACCACCCGGGTGTTGTGCTCGACCACCAGCAGCGTCTTGCCTTCATCCCGCAGGCGCCGCAGCAGCGCCATCACCTGATCCAGCGCCCCGGCCGCCAGCCCCGACGCGGGTTCGTCCAGCAGCAGCAGTTCCGCCCCGGTGGCGAGCAGGCGGGCCACGGTCAGCAGCTTCTGCTCGCCGTACGACAGATTGCGCACCCGATCCTTTGCCCGCTCGGCGAGGCCGACATGCGCGAGCCGCTCCATCGCTTCGGCGCGGCGGCGCTGTTCCACCCGCGCGGTGTGCAGCGGGCGAAACAGCGCGCCGAGCGGGTCCTCCCCGAACGCGCCCGGGAGAGCGACCATCACGTTGTCGAGCGCGGTGAGATCGGCGAACAGGCGCAGGTTCTGGAAGCTGCGCGCGATACCTTCGCGCACGATCGCCTGCGGGCTGAGCCCGTCGAGCCGCCGGCCACGGAACGACACGCTGCCGGTATCTGGGCGCAGGAAGCCGGTGATGACGTTGAAGATCGTGGTCTTGCCGGCGCCGTTCGGCCCGACCAGGCAGGTGACGTGCCCTTCCTGGATCGTGAAGCCGCAGTCGTTCAGCGCCTGCAGCCCGCCGAAGTTCTGGTTCACCCCGGCCACCTCCAGATAGGCGCTCACAGTTTCTCCCCCAGCAGTCCCTGCGGGCGGAACAGGGCGAAGGCGATCAGCAGCACGCCGTACATCAGTTGCCGCACGGTGGCAGCGTAGGTGGTCGGGATCGCCACCAGGGTGAGGAGTTGCGGCAGCGCCAGCAGCAGGAACGGGCCGAGGATCGAGCCCCACAAGGTGCGCGCTCCGCCCACCACCACCATCGTCAGCAGCAGGATGGAGGCGTCGAGATCGAAGGACGACGGATCGATGAAGCTCAGGTAGGTGGCATAGATCCCGCCCGCGACGCCGGCGAAGGCGCCCGCCATCGCGGCGGCGGAAACCTTGGCGCGCAGCACGCCCTTGCCGGCCGCCGCGACGGCGAGCTCGTCCTCGCGGATCGCCTTCAGCAGCCGGCCGTAGGGCGCGCGCAGGATCAACCAGAACGCGACGCACCCGAGCGCCGCCGCCACGCTGGCCAGCGCCAGAATGCCGCGGGTCGATTCGATCGCGGTGCCGAACAGATCGGGCGGCGGCACGCCCGGCATGCCGTTCGCTCCTCCGGTGCCGCCGGTCCAGTTGGTGAAGGCCGCAGTCGCCAGAAGCTGGATGCCGAACGAGGTGACAACGAAATAATCCCCCGCGACCCGCAGGCTTGGCAGCGTGATCAGCACGTTGAGCAGGATGCAGGCCGCCGCCGCCACCGCCAGCGCGGGCAGGAACGAAAGCGTGCCCGACAGCAGGAAGTCGCCGACGATATACGCGCCGACGCCGAACACCGCCGCCTGGGAGACCGAGAAGATGCCGACCACGCCCACCAGAAGATTGGTGGACAGCCCGAGCAGCACGTAGATCTCGGCCAGGATGACGTAGCTGTAGAAATAATCCATCGCTGCCCCCTCAGCCCGAAGCGAACAGGCCGCGCGGGCGGAACAGCATGAATACGACGAAGATCGCGAAGGTGACGCCGATGCTCCATTCCCCTGGCATCACCAGCAGCGACAGGTTCTGCAGCACGACGATCGCCACCGCCACGAAGAAGGCGCCGGCCAGGCTGCCGATGCCGCCGGCGATCATGGCGATGGTGGCGGTCAGTAGCGGCGTCACGCCGCCATAGGGTTGCAGGCCGTAATCGAGCGGCCCCAGCACCCCCGGCAGGCAAACCAACGCCGAGGCGATTGCCATCACATAGACATGCACGCGCCGCGGTTCGAGCCTGGTGATCTCGGCCAGGAACGGATTGGCCGCCACCGCGCGGATGCGCTTGCCGAGCAGGGTGCGGTGCGCGAACCACAGCACGCCGGCAAACGCCGCGAAATCGAGGCCGAGGGTCGCCAGCTGCGCCCCGGACAGCCGCAGCCCGCCCGCCAGGGCGAACACGTGCCCCGCCCAGGCCGAGGAGAATTGCAGGATGTCCGGCGAATAGACCGCGGCGATCACGTTCTGGATTACCGCCAGCGCGCCGAGCGAGGCGATCAGCACGACCAGCTGCGCCGCGCCCCGGCGTGCCAGCGGCGCATAGAGCGCGACCTGGATCAGGCTGCCCAGCGCGACGCAGCCCGCCATCGCCCCCAGCAGCGCCAGCACCTCGGGCACGCCATGGCCCACCAGGCTCCAGGCGAGATACCCGCCCAGCGTGTACACCCCGGCGTGCGCGACGTGGAACACCCGCGTGGTGGCGTAGATCAACGCGAAGCTGACCGCCATCACGCCGAGCGCGCTGCCCGTCACGATGCCGTTGACAAGAAGTTGCAGCAGCAACATGACAGGCAGGCCCGTGCGCGTGTGGTCAGTGCGCGGTGGCGGTGGCGATGGTCTTTTCCGAGCCGCCCGTCATCTCGTCGATGGCGACCGGCACGACGGCGGTGTTGGTGGTGAAGGTCATCGGCACCAGCCCGTGGAACGTCTTGATCTGGAAGATCGCCGCCCGCAGGTTGGCCCCGGTGATCGGCTTCTTCTCGGCGATCAGCTTGTCGATCAGCACGAACATGATCTGCGTCGCGTTGTAGTACTGGCGCGAGAAGAAGCCCATGTCGGCGCCCATCGCCTGCTTGAACTCGGCCATCAGCGCGGGGCTGGCATCCGCCACCACCTGGGTGTGGATGATGCCCTTGGAGTTCGGATCGGCGATCGCCTGCGGGTCTTCCATGAAGGTGGTGCCGGCCACCAGCCAGCTTTGCTTCATCTGGTGGAGCTGATCGGCCATCGGCTTCACGCCCGCGGTGGTCACCACGAACAGCACCTGCGGCTTGGCCGCGGCGAGTTTCAGCAGCGCCGCGCGGTAGTCGGTCTGGCCGAACTGGCTGGGTTCCTGCGCCAGGATCTTGCCGCCGGCGGCCTTGAATTCGCGCACGAAATCGTCCCGCCCGCCGATGCCGGCGGCGTCGTTTTCATACAGCACCGCGGCGGTCGATTTGCCATGCGCGCGGAGGTATTTGACCATCACGCCTACCTCGTCCTGGGTGGTGGGCAGGGTGTTGAACATATAAGGCGAGGCCTTGGCCAACTGGTCCGACTGCGCGCCGGCGTTCAGCATCAGCACGTGGTGGCGGGTGGCGAGCGGGGCCATCGCCAGGCTGGGGCCGGAATAGGCGGTGAAGATCATCGGCAGGTGCTGCAGGCCGACCAGCTTGTTGAACTCCAGCACCGCCTGGTCGGGCTTGGCCTGGTCGTCCTCGAACACCACCTTGATCTGGTGGCCGGCGACGCCGCCCTTGGCGTTCTGTTGCTTCACTGCGAACTGGATGCCCTTCATCTGCTCGGTGCCGATCACCGCGCCGGGGCCGGTGAGCGGCAGGATCGCGCCGAGCGTGATCGGCGCGGCGCCGGCCGCGCGTGCGGGCGGGGCCGCAAGGGTCGCGAGACTGGTGCCGACCGCGAGCGCGGTCAGCCAGATGCGTGCGTTGCGCAGCATGGTCGGTTCCTTCCCCATTGGCTTGGTAGCACCGTCTTCATGGGATCGCTCGCGCGCGCGGTCAAGCCACCGCCAGCCCCGCACCCGCCGCCGTCCTTGCGCCGCGCGGCCGGGTGGCCTGCGGGAAGGGACCTTACGGTTGGGGTTCAACCCGCACCGCAACCTCGTTGCGGCGCAGGAAGGGCAGGGTCCAGGGCGGATCGAAGAACCAGGCGGTGGGCTCCCCCTCGACCCGCCAGCGACTGGCCTTCAGCAGGTCCAGCAGCCGCGCCTGCTCGGCGGCAACCCGCGCCGGGGTGCGGCTGCCGGTGAACCGGATCACGCCGTAGGTCTCCGCCGGCACGGTGACGATGCGGATCTCGGGGTCGGTGGGAAGCGGCAGGGTCTGCGCCGTATAGGACGCCGGCATGAAGAAGCGGATCGTCCAGCGCCCCGCGCCGTCGCCGGACTGCGCGACCGGCGCGGTCATCGCGATGGTCCGGGATGCCTCGGATTGGCCCACCGGCGCGGTCATGGGGATGGTTCCGCCGCCGCGATTGGCGCCGAAGATGAAGGCGGCGAGGCGCCGAAACCCCTGAGAGCGGGCGCTTTCGGCGCTGCCGGTCACGGTAGTCTCGGCAGCGAGACGGGCCCCGTACTCCCTGATCTCGGCCGCCGCGACGTGGTCGATCACCGTGTAGCGTGGTTCCTCGGTACCGGAGCGCACGCCGAAGACCGAGCATGCGGAGAGAACGAGAGGCGCAACCATTGCAATGATCCTGACCAGACGCATCGGCGGAGTCTTCGTGGCAAGCCTATCCTGCTTATCACACATGCCGCGCATCAATCATTCGTCACTGCCGGCGCAACGCGGGCCGCGGCGTCTTGTCTTGCGGCTGGGCGGCGTCGTGTCCACCTCGGTGACAAGCCAAGGGCACGGCCGGTCGTCGTGTCGCCGTGTCGGCATGACGCCGATTCCGGATTCAAGGAGACTCCCATGAGCAAGATCCTGATGGTCACGACATCGCACACACGCATCCCTGGCACCGCGGCACCCACCGGCGTCTGGTACGAGGAGCTTGCCGCACCATACTATGCTTTTGTCGATGCCGGGCACGAAGTCACGCTTGCCTCGATCCGTGGCGGCGCGGTGCCGATCG
>JAJZVS010000037.1 GCA_021845555.1 Pseudomonadota bacterium | reverse complement strand
CTGGTGGGAGCGCGAGGCGTGGGACCTGTTCGGCATCGTGTTCTCGGGCCAGCCCGATCTGCGCCGCATCCTGACCGACTACGGCTTCGAAGGCCATCCGTTGCGCAAGGACTTCCCGCTGACCGGCTATGTGGAAGTGCGCTACGACGAGGAGCGTAAGCAGGTGGTCTATGAGACGGTGAAGCTGACGCAGGACTGGCGCAGTTTCGATTTCATCTCGCCCTGGGAAGGGGTGACCACCCTGCCGGGCGACGAGAAGGTGCATGCCGGCCGCGTGGCCGCGCCGCCGCCGAAGGCCTGAGCCGATGAGCGAGAATCTCCTGCCCGTGTCCCCCGACGCCCCGAACCGGCGCGTGATCGAGATCGACAGCCACGCCGTCAATCTCGGACCGCAGCATCCGGCCGCGCATGGCGTGCTGCGGCTGATCCTGGAGCTGGACGGGGAAGTGGTGGAGCGGGCCGATCCGCATATCGGCCTGCTGCATCGCGGCACCGAGAAGCTGATGGAATACCGCACCTATGTGCAGAACGTGCCGTATTTCGACCGGCTCGATTACGTCTCCCCGATGTGCGAGGAGCACACCTTCGTTCTGGCGGTGGAGAAGCTGCTCGGCGTCACCGCGCCGGAGCGGGCGCAGTGGATCCGCACGCTGTTCGCCGAAATCACGCGGGTGCTGAACCATCTGCTGAACCTGACCACCTACGCGCTCGATGTCGGCGCCACCACGCCGCCGCTCTGGGGCTTCGAAGAGCGCGAGAAGCTGATGGAGTTCTACGAAGCGGTCTCGGGCGCGCGGCTGCATTCGAACTACTACCGGCCCGGCGGCGTGAACCGCGATCTGCCGGCGGGTCTGGTGGATCGGATCGGCGAGTGGGCGGAGACGTTCCCGAAATTCATCGACGATCTGGAAGGTCTGCTCACCGCGAATCGGATCTGGAAGCAGCGCACCGTCGATATCGGCGTGATGTCGCCCGAGGACGCGCTGGCCTGGGGCTGGAGCGGTCCGCCGCTGCGCGCCTCCGGCATCGCCTGGGATCTGCGGCGGGCCCAGCCGTACGACAAGTATGCCGAGGTGGATTTCCAGATTCCCGTGGGTCGCAACGGCGATTGCTACGATCGCTACCTGGTGCGAATCTGGGAGATGCGCGAGAGCGTGAAGATCATCCGCCAGTGCCTGGCGAAGATGCAGCCCGGCCCGGTGAAGTTGCACGACAACAAGATCGCCCCGCCGCCGCGCGCGGAGATGAAGCGCTCGATGGAAGCGCTGATCCACCACTTCAAGCTTTATACCGAAGGATTCCACGTCCCCGCCGGCGCCACCTACACCGCGACCGAGAGCCCGAAGGGCGAGTTCGGCGTCTATCTGGTGGCGGATGGCACCAACAAGCCGTACCGCTGCAAGATCCGCCCCACCGGCTTCGCTTTCCTGCAGGCGATGGAGCATCTGGCGAAGCGGCACATGCTGGCGGATGCGGTGGCGATCATCGGCTCGATCGACATCGTGTTCGGCGAAATCGACAGGTAACGGCGCATGGCGGACGACAACGAGGTACCTCCCGGCCAGGAGGCGTATCAGCCGGCCAACTTCGCCTTCGACGCGGAGAGCGAGGCGGAGATCGCCGTTCATCTGGCGAAATACCCGGCGGGACGGCAGGCGAGCGCGGTGATCCCGCTGCTCTATGTCGTGCAGAAGCAGATGAAGCGGCACACCGACAGCGCCTGGGTGCCGCGCGCGGGGATGGACGCGATCGCGGCGCGGCTGTCGATGGCGCCGATCCGGGTCTATGAGGTCGCCACCTTCTACCTGATGTTCAACCTGAAACCGGTCGGCAAGTGGCACTTGCAGGTGTGCACCACCACGCCCTGCTGGCTGCGCGGGTCGGACGAGGTGGTACGCGCGGTGCGCGAGTTCGCGGCGATCGAGGGCTTCGGCGAGACCAGCGCCGACGGGGCGTTCACCATGACCGAGGTGGAATGCCTCGGTGCCTGCGTGAACGCGCCGATCCTGCAGGTGAACGACGATTTCTACGAGGACATGGACGCGGCGCGGACCCGGCAGTTGCTGGAGGCGTTGCGCCGAGGCACCCCGCCCAAGCCCGGATCGATGGCCGGGCGGCAGGGGTCCGCGCCCGAAGGCGGGCCGACCGTGCTGACCACGCTCGCTTTCGCGCCGGGGACATAGACCATGCTGGCGGACCAGGACCGGATCTTCACCAATCTCTATGGCCTGCACGACTGGCGCCTGGCGGCGGCGCGGGCGCGTGGGGACTGGGACGGGACGAAGGAGATCCTCGCCCGCGGGCGGGATGCGATCGTGGAGGAGATGAAGGCCTCCGGCCTGCGCGGGCGCGGCGGGGCGGGATTCCCGACCGGTCTCAAATGGTCGTTCATGCCCAAGCAGTCCGACGGTCGGCCCGCCTATCTGGCAGTGAACGCCGATGAATCCGAGCCCGGCACCTGCAAGGACCGCGACATCATCCGCAACGATCCGCACAAGCTGATCGAGGGCTGCCTGATCGCCTGTTTCGCGATGGGCGCCGGCGCGGCCTATATCTACATCCGCGGCGAGTTCTGCAACGAAGCCCGCGTGCTCGACGCGGCGATCGCGGAAGCCTACGCGGCCGGGCTGATCGGCAAGAACGCCTGCGGCTCGGGCTATGACTGCGACGTGTTCCTCCATCGCGGCGCGGGTGCGTATATCTGCGGCGAGGAGACCGCGCTGCTCGAAAGCCTGGAAGGCAAGAAGGGCATGCCGCGGATGAAGCCGCCGTTCCCGGCGGCGGTGGGCCTGTATGGCTGCCCGACCACGGTGAACAACGTGGAAAGCATCGCGGTGGCGCCCACCATCCTGCGCCGCGGCGCGGCCTGGTTCGCCGGCATCGGGCGGAAGAACAACGCCGGGCCGAAGGTGTTCTGCATCTCCGGCCACGTGAACAAGCCGTGCAACGTGGAAGAAGAACTCGGCATCCCGCTGCGCGAGCTGATCGAGAAGCATGCCGGCGGCGTGCGCGGCGGATGGGACAATCTGCTGGCGGTGATCCCGGGCGGCTCCTCGGTGCCGGTGCTGCCCAAATCCATCTGCGACGAGGTGCTGATGGATTTCGACAGCCTGCGCGAAGTCCGTTCCGGTCTGGGTACCGCGGCGGTGATCGTGATGGACAAATCGACCGACATCATCCGGGCGATCGCGCGACTGAGCCAGTTCTACAAGCACGAGAGCTGCGGCCAGTGCACGCCCTGCCGGGAAGGCACGGGATGGATGATGCGGGTGATGAACCGCATGGTGGAAGGCCGCGCCGAACCGGACGAGATCGACACCTTGGAACAGGTCACGCGCCAGGTGGAAGGCCACACGATCTGCGCGCTGGGCGACGCCGCGGCCTGGCCGATCCAGGGTCTGATCCGGCATTTCCGCCCGGTGATGGAGGCGCGGATCGCCGCCTACAAGCAGCGCGGCCGGCTGCCTTCCATGCCGCTGGCGGCGGAGTAGCACGCATGCCCAAGCTCACCATCGACGGCATCGAAGTCGAAGTCCCCGCCGGCTCCACCGTGTTGCAGGCGGCTGAAGCCGCCGGGATCGAGATTCCGCGCTTCTGCTACCACGAGCGCCTGTCGATCGCCGGCAACTGCCGCATGTGCCTGGTGGAGATCGAAAAGGCGCCGCCCAAGCCGATCGCCTCCTGCGCCTGGCCGGTGGCCGAGGGCATGGTGGTGCACACCGACAGCCCGATGGTGCGCAAGGGCCGCCGCGGGGTGATGGAGTTCCTGCTGATCAACCATCCGCTCGATTGCCCGATCTGCGATCAGGGCGGGGAGTGCGACCTGCAGGACCAGGCGCTGGGCTACGGCGCCGGCGGCTCGCGCTACGAGGAAAACAAGCGGGCGGTGAAGGACAAGAACCTCGGCCCGCTGGTGAAGACGGTGATGACGCGCTGCATCCATTGCACGCGCTGCATCCGCTTCATCACCGAGGTGGCGGGCGTGCCCGACCTGGGCGCCACCGCACGCGGGGAGAGCATGGAGGTCGGCACCTATGTGGAAAAGGCGCTGGGCTCGGAACTCTCGGGGAACATCATCGATCTCTGCCCGGTCGGCGCGCTGACCTCGAAGCCCTACGCCTTCGTCGCGCGGTCGTGGGAACTGACCAAGACCGACAGCGTGGATGTGCTGGACGCGGTGGGCACCAATATCCGCGTCGATGCGCGCGGGCCGGAAGTGCTGCGCATCCTGCCGCGGCTGAATGACGACGTGAACGAGGAGTGGCTGGGCGACAAGTCCCGCTTCGCGATGGACGGGCTGAAGCGCCGCCGGCTCGATCGGCCGTGGCTGCGCCGCGACGGCAAGCTGGTACCGGCGACCTGGGGCGAAGCGTTTGACGCCATCGCCGAACGACTGGCCGCGGCGCGCGGGGACCGGATCGGCGCGATCGCCGGGGATCTGTGCGATGCCGAATCCATGCTGGCGCTGTCCGACCTGATGGGCGCACTCGGTTCGGAGAACCTGGACTGTCGCCAGCGCGGCGAGCGGCTGCCGGCCGGACGGCGGGATTTCTATTTGTTCAACACCACGATCGCCGGGATCGAGGAAGCGGACGCGCTGCTGATCGTCGGCGCCAATCCCCGCCGCGAGGCGCCGGTGCTGAACGCGCGCATCCGCAAGCGCTGGTTGGCGTCGGGCCTGCCGATTGCGCTGATCGGCCCGGAGGCGGACCTGACCTATCCCGCGCTTCATCTGGGCGAGGGGCCGGCGGCGCTGGCGGCGCTGCGCGACGGGGCCGGGGAATTCGCCGCGGTGCTGCGCGCGGCCAAGAAGCCGATGATCCTCCTGGGCGCGGACGCGACGGCGCGGCCCGATGGCGCGGCGGTGCTCGCCGCGGTGTGGCAACTGGCAGGCGCGGTCGGCGCGCTGACGCCGGATTGGCACGGGTTCAATCTGTTGCACCATGCCGCTTCGATGGTGGGCGGGCTCGATCTCGGCTTCGTGCCGGGCCCGCGCGGCAAGGATGCGGCGGCGATGCTGTCGGGCGGGGTCGATGTGCTGTGGCTGCTGGGCGCGGACGAGTTCGATCCGGTGCGCCTGCCGAAGGAAACTTTCGTCATCTACCAGGGCCATCACGGCGATTGCGGCGCGGCGCTGGCCGATGTGGTCCTGCCCGGCGCGGCGTACACGGAAAAACACGGCACCTATGTGAACACCGAGGGCCGGGTGCAGCGCGGGCAACTGGCGGTCTATCCGCCCGGCGAGGCGCGGGAGGATTGGAAGATCGTCCGCGCGCTGAGCGAGCGCGCCGGCCACACGCTGCCCTACGACGATCTGGACGCTCTGCGCCAGCGGCTGGAGCAGGTGAACCCGGTGTTCGGCCGGATCGACCACCTGCCGCGCTTCGGCTGCTCGGACCAGACCGGTCCGGCCGGCGATCCCGCCGCCCTGGGCCAGGCGGCCTTCCTGCCGGCGATCGATAACTACTACCAGACCGATCCGATCAGCCGCGCGAGCCCGACCATGGCCCAATGCACGGCGACCTTTGCCCCTATCGCCGCGGCGGCGGAGTGAGCGCGATGAGCATCTGGGACACCACCGCCGGGCATGTGGTCGTGGTCTTCGCCGAGGCGCTGGCGCTGCTGGTGCCGCTGCTGATCATGGTGGCCTACCTCACCTATGCCGAACGCAAGGTGCTGGCAGCGATCCAGATGCGGCGCGGGCCGAACGTGGTCGGCCCGTTCGGGCTGCTGCAGCCCTTCGCCGACGCGCTGAAGATGGTGATGAAGGAGACGGTGATCCCGGAGGGCGCCAACCGGGCGCTGTTCCTGCTGGCGCCGATGCTGACCTTCGCGCTGGCGATGGTCGCCTGGGCGGTGATCCCGCTGAACGCCGGCTGGGCGATCGCCGATATCAACGTGGGCGTGCTGTATCTGTTCGGGATCAGCTCGCTCGGCGTGTATGGCATCATCATCGCCGGCTGGGCCAGCAATTCGAAATACGCGTTCCTCGGCGCGATGCGCAGCGCGGCGCAGATGGTGAGCTACGAGGTCTCGATGGGCTTCGTGATCGTCTCGGTGCTGCTGGTGGCGGGCAGCCTGAACCTGACCGCCATCGTGGAAGCGCAGAAGACGGTGTGGTTCTGCGTGCCGCTGTTCCCGATGTTCATCGTGTTCTTCATCTCGACGCTGGCCGAGACCAACCGCACGCCGTTCGACCTGCCGGAGGGCGAAAGCGAGCTCGTCGCCGGCTTCATGGTCGAATACAGCTCCATGAGCTACGCGCTGTTCTTCCTCGGCGAATACGCCAACATGATCCTGATGAGTGGGATCACCACGATCCTGTTCCTCGGCGGCTGGATGGGGCCGTTCAACATCCTGCCGGTGCTCGGCCCGCTCTGGTTCGTGCTGAAAGTCTGCTTCCTGCTGTTCGTGTTCATCTGGGTGCGCGGCACCTTCCCACGCTACCGCTACGACCAGTTGATGCGGCTCGGTTGGAAAGTGTTCCTGCCGGCCAGCCTGGTCTGGCTGGTGATCACCGCCGGTGTGCTGCTCGCCACCGGCACCCTGCCGACGCCGGCCTGAGGGATCGCAACGATGGCCACGCTCGACCGCACCGCGCGAAGCCTGCTGCTCCGGGAACTGGTCTCGGGCATGTGGCTGACCTTGCGCTATTTCTTCCGCCCCAAGGCGACGATCAACTACCCGTACGAGAAGGGTCCGATCGGCCCGCGCTTCAAAGGGGAGCACGCGCTGCGCCGCTACCCGAACGGGGAGGAGCGGTGCATCGCCTGCAAGCTGTGCGAGGCGATCTGCCCGGCCCAGGCGATCACGATCGAGGCGGAACCCCGCGCCGATGGCTCGCGCCGGACCACCCGCTATGACATCGACATGACCAAGTGCATCTACTGCGGGCTGTGCGAGGAAGCCTGCCCGGTGGATGCGATCGTCGAGGGGCCGAATTTCGAATTCGCCACCGAGACGCGCGAGGAGCTGATGTACAACAAGGACAAGCTGCTGGCGAACGGCGACCGCTGGGAGCCGGAGATCGCCCGCCGGCTCGAACTCGACGCCCCGTACCGGTAGCGCGCGCGATGGTCCCCACGGTTTTCTTCTATCTGTTCGCCGTCGTGCTGGTGTTCTGCGCGGCGATGGTCGTGACCGCGCGCAATCCGGTGCACTCGGTGCTGTTCCTGATCGCCGCGTTCTTCAACGCCGCCGGGCTGTTCCTGATCGCCGGGGCGGAGTTCCTGGCCTTCATCCTGGTGATCGTTTACGTCGGCGCGGTCGCCGTGCTGTTCCTGTTCGTGGTGATGATGCTGGACGTGGATTTCGCCCAGCTGCGCGGCGGGTTCCAGCGCTATCTGCCGGTGGGCGTCGCGGTCGGCGTGCTGCTGCTGGCGGAACTGGTGTTCGTCATGGCGGGCTGGCAGTTCCATCCCGGCATGCCGCAGCTGCGCTTCGCCCCGACCCCGGCGGGCGTGTCCAACACCGTCGCGCTGGGCAATCTGATCTATACGAAATACGTGCTGCTGTTCCAGACCGCCGGTCTGGTGCTGCTGGTGGCGATGATCGGCGCGATCGTGCTGACCTTGCGCGACCGCCGCACCTCGCGCCATCAGAGCATCGCCGTGCAGGTGGCGCGCAACGCGGACAACACCATGGAACTGCTGGACGTCCGGCTGGGCGCCGGGATCGACATGGACGCGATCCTGCGCCCCAAGGTGATTGAGCCGGACGGGATCGACGACGATCCGCTTGATCCGCCGCAAGGGGGGCCGCCGCATGGCGGGCACCATCCGGCGGGCGCGCACCACGGGCCGGAGGGGCGCTGAGATGAGCGGGCTTGAACAAGTCGGCGTCGGGCATTTCCTGGTGCTGAGCGCGATCCTGCTGGTGCTCGGCGTGTTCGGGATTTTCCTGAACCGCAAGAATATCATCGTCATCATGATGTCGATCGAGCTGATCCTGCTCGCGGTGAACCTCAATCTGGTGGCGTTCTCCGCCGCGCTCGGCGATCTGGCCGGGCAGGTGATGGCGATGTTCGTGCTGACCGTGGCGGCGGCGGAGGCGGCGATCGGGTTGGCGATCGTCGTGGTGTATTTCCGCAACCGCGGATCGATCCAGGTTGAAGACGTCAACCTGATGAAAGGGTGAGACCCGGCCGATGATCTATTTCACCGCGGTCTTCGCGCCGCTGCTCGGGGCGATGGTGTCCGGGTTGCTCGGCAAGTGGATCGGCGATCGCGCGGCGATGGCGGCCTCGGTGCTGGGCATGCTGGTGGCCGCGGTGTGCGGGCCGCTCGCCTGGGTGCTGTTGGAATGGGGCGGGGCGCCGGCGGGGGTGATGTCGCTCGGCACCTGGATCCAGGCCGGCAGCTTCCACGTGCACTGGGCGCTGCGCTACGACGCGCTGTCGGCAACGATGGTGGCGATGGTCAGCTTCGTGTCGATGCTGATCCATGTCTACAGCATCGGCTACATGGCGCACGACAGCTTCCGGCGCTACCGGTTCTTCGCCTATCTCAGCATGTTCACCTTCGCCATGCTGATGCTGGTGACGGCCAACAACCTGCTGCAGTTGTTCTTCGGCTGGGAGGGGGTGGGGCTGTGTTCCTACCTGCTGATCGGCTACTGGTACGACCGTCCGTCCGCCTGCGCCGCCGCCATCAAGGCCTTCGTGGTCAATCGCATCGGCGACCTGGCCTTCGCGGTCGGCGTGGCGCTGACCTTCCTGACCTTCGGCGCGGTCGGGTTCGATGCGATCTTCTCTCATCTCGCGCAGCACCAGGCCGACACCTACCACCTGCTGGGTGCGTCGTTCCGCGTCTATGAAGTGATCGGCGTGCTGCTGTTCATCGGCGCGATGGGCAAGTCGGCGCAGCTGTTCCTTCACGTCTGGCTGCCGGACGCGATGGAAGGCCCGACGCCGGTCTCGGCGCTGATCCATGCGGCAACGATGGTGACCGCCGGCGTGTTCCTGGTCGCGCGCATGTCGCCGCTGTTCAACCTGGCGCCGGGGGCGCTGGCGATGGTCGCCGTGGTCGGCGGCAGCACCGCGTTCTTCGCCGCCACCATCGGCTGCGTGCAGAACGACATCAAGCGGGTGATCGCCTATTCCACCTGTTCGCAGCTCGGCTACATGTTCCTGGGCGAGGGCGTGGCGGCCTACCCGGCCTCGATCTTCCATCTGCTCACCCACGCCTTCTTCAAGGCGCTGCTGTTCCTCGCCGCCGGCTCGGTGATCCATGCGATGTCCGATGAGCAGGACATGCGCAAGATGGGCGGGCTGTGGCGGAAGATCCCGATCACCTACGTGACGATGTGGGCGGGCAGCCTGGCGCTGGCGGGCGTGTTCCCGTTCGCCGGGTATTTCTCCAAGGACGCGATCCTCGATGCGGCGCTCGCCTCGCACAGCGCGGTCGGGTACTACGGCTATGTGATGGGCATCCTCGCGGCCGTGATGACCGCGTTCTACTCCTGGCGGCTGCTGCTGATGACCTTCCACGGCACGCCGCGCGGCGATCATCACGCGATGGAGCACGCGCACGAAAGCCCGCTGGTGATGACCGGACCGCTGATGGTGCTGGCGGTGGGCGCGCTGTCCGCGGGCTTCCTGCTGCACGGGGCCGTGCTCGGCGAGCACTGGCAGGACTACTGGCGCGGCAGTCTGATGATCGCGCCGGCCAACCACATCATGACCACGATGGAGCAGTTGCCCGGCTGGGCGGTGGCGCTGCCGTCGGTCGCCGGCCTGCTCGGCATCGCGGTGGCCTACTGGTTCTACTGGTGGAACCCGATGCTGCCGGTGCGGCTCGCGACCCAGTTCCGCCCGGTCTATCTGTTCCTGCTGAATAAGTGGTATTTCGACGAGCTGTACGATGCGATCTTCGTCCGTCCCGCTTTCGCGCTGGGGCGGCTGCTGTGGCAGACCGGGGATGCCACCATCATCGACGGCGTGCCGAACGGGCTGGCGGACCTCGCGGTGGATGGCTCGCGCGGCGCGGTGAAGATCCAGACGGGGTCGATCGCGGTCTATGCCTTCGTGATGCTGATCGGGGTAGTGGCCCTCATCGGCGTGTTCCTGATCTGGGGCTAGGGTGATGAACGCTGCCGGTTTTCCCGTGCTGTCCCTGATCACCTGGCTGCCGCTGGTCGGCTGCGGCGTCATCATGACCGTGCGCGGGGACGAAGCCACCGTCGCCTCCAACGCGCGCTGGATCGCGCTGTGGACCAGCCTGATCGTGTTCGCCGTCAGCCTGGTGCTGTGGGTCGAGTGGAACCCGCACGATCCCGGCTTCCAGTTCATGGAATCGCTGCCCTGGCTGCCGGACTACGGGGTTGGCTACAAGATGGGCGTGGACGGCATCTCGGTGCTGTTCGTGCTGCTGTCCACCTTGCTGACGCCGATCTGCATCCTGGCCAGCTGGGAGTCGATCACCCGTTACGTGCGCGAATACATGATCGCTTTCCTGATCCTGGAAACGATGATGGTCGGCATGTTCTGCGCGCTCGATTTCGTGGTGTTCTACATCTTCTTCGAGGGTGTGCTGATCCCGATGTTCCTCATCATCGGGGTCTGGGGCGGGCCGCGGCGGGTGTATTCGGCGTTCAAGTTCTTCCTGTTCACGCTGGCCGGCTCGGTGCTGATGCTGCTGGCGCTGCTGGCGATGTGGCAATACGCGCACACCACCGACATCCCGACGCTGATGCACACGCATTTCCCGGCGAAGATGCAGTTCTGGCTGTTCCTGGCCTTCTTCGCCTCCTTCGCGGTCAAGGTGCCGATGTGGCCGGTGCACACCTGGCTGCCGGACGCGCATGTGGAGGCGCCGACGGCGGGCTCGGTCATCCTCGCCGGCGTGCTGCTGAAGATGGGGGCCTACGGGTTCCTGCGCTTCTCGGTGCCGATGCTGCCGCAGGCTTCCGCCCAGCTCGCGCCGCTCGTGTTCACCCTGTCGGTGGTCGCGGTGGTCTATGCCGCGCTGGTCGCGCTGGCGCAGGAGGATATGAAGAAGCTGGTCGCCTATTCCTCCATCGCCCACATGGGGGTGGTGACGATCGGCATCTTCACCTTCGACGTGCAGGGCATCCAGGGCGCGCTGTTCCTGATGCTCTCGCACGGCATCATCTCGGCCGCGCTGTTCCTGGTGGTCGGCGTGATCTACGACCGGCTGCACACGCGGGAGATCGCGCGCTACGGCGGGCTCGCGGCGCGCATGCCGTTCTATGCCTTCCTGTTCATGGTGTTCGTGATGGCCTCGGTGGGCTTGCCCGGCACCTCCGGCTTCGTCGGCGAATTCCTGATCACCATCGGCGCGCTGCATGTGAACTTCTGGCTGGCGCTGCTGGGCAGCCTGGGGCTGATCCTGGGGCCGATGTACACGCTGTATCTGTATCGCCGCGTGATCTTCGGGCGGCTGACCAAGCCTGATCTGCGCGGCCTGCTCGATCTCAAGCCGCGCGAGATCGCGATCTTCGCCCCGCTGGCGCTGCTGGCCATCTGGATGGGCGTCTATCCGTCCAGCTTCACGCGGTTCTGGGAGGCGACGGTGACGCAGATGGTGGCACAGCATCAGCAGGCGATGGCCGCGCCGCCGCTGCTGCCGCCCAAGGTGCAACTGGCGGAGGCGACAAGCCGATGAACTGGGCCATCGCACTGCCGGAGATCGTGCTTGCCGCCTGCGGCCTGCTGATCCTGGTGATCGGCGTGCTGCGCCGGCAGGACGCCACGCAGATTTGCACCATGCTGACGCTGGGCGCTTTCCTGGTGGCGGGCGGCCTGGTGCTCACCCGCTCCGCCGGGGTGGGGTATTTCGGCCAGTTCACCGTCGATCGCTTCGCGGTGCTCGCCAAGCTGCTGATCCTGGCGGGGGCGGCGCTGTCGCTGATGCTCTCGCTGGATTACAACCGCCGGCAGGGGATCGGCCGGTTCGAATACCCGGTGCTGATGCTCTATGCCGTGGTCGGCATGATGGGCATGGTCTCGGCGACCAGCCTGATGACGCTCTATGTCGCGCTCGAGCTGCATTCGCTGGCGCTCTATGTGATGGCGGCCTTCGCGCGCGACGACCTGCGCTCGTCGGAGGCGGGGCTCAAGTATTTCGTGCTCGGCGCGCTGGCCTCGGGGCTGCTGCTGTATGGCATCTCGCTGGTCTATGGCTTCTCGGGCACGATGGATTTCGCCGCGCTGGCGCATGCGCTGGCCTCGCCGGCCCAGGTCTCGCCGGGGTTGATCGTCGGCGTGGTGTTCGTGATCGCCGGGCTGGCGTTCAAGATCTCCGCCGCGCCGTTCCATATGTGGACGCCGGATGTCTATGAAGGCTCGCCCACCGCGGTGACGGTGTTCTTCGCCACCGCGCCCAAGGTGGCGGCGATGGCGCTGTTCATGCGCGTGATGGTGGGACCGTTCGGGCACCTGCTGGCGTCGTGGCAGCTGGTGATCGAAATCGTCTCCGTCGCCTCCATGGTGCTCGGTGCGCTGGCGGCGATCGGGCAGACCAACATCAAGCGGCTGATGGCCTATTCCTCGATCGGCCACATGGGCTACGCGCTGATCGGCCTGGCCACCGGGACCGAACTCGGGCTGCGCGGCGTGCTCGTGTATCTGATCGTCTATCTGTTCATGAGCGCCGGCACCTGGGCCTGCATCATGGCGATGCGCCGCAAGGGCCTCGCGGTGGAGGAGATCGCCGACCTCAGCGGGCTGGCGCGCACCGATCCGGCGCTGGCGCTGGCCTTCGGCATCTTCATGTTCAGCCTGGCGGGCATCCCGCCGCTGGCCGGGTTCTTCGGCAAGCTCTACGTGTTCCTGGCCGCGGTCCAGAGTGGGCTGTGGGCGCTGGCGATCATCGGCGTGCTGACCAGCGTGGTGGGGTCGTACTACTACCTCCGCATCGTCAAGGTGATGTATTTCGACGCGCCGGGGGAGGCGTTCGACCGCCGCCCGAGCATGATCGGCTTCGTCGCTGCCGCGACCGGCCTGTTCACGCTGTTCTTCTTCCTGTTCCCCGGCCCGCTGGTGGCCGCCGCCGGCTCCGCCGCCGCCGCGCTGTTCGGTTAGGGGTGGGGCGGCAGCCGCCGCGGCGGTCGGCGTGGGGGGCAGCGCCGGCCCCCGATCCCTGCTAGAAGGCCGACATGCTGCTCGTCGTCGATGCCGGCAACACCAACGTGGTTTTCGCGGTGCGCGAGGGCGATGCCTGGCGCGGCGTCTGGCGCATCCGCACCGATGCGCAGCGCACCTCGGACGAATACGCCGTCTGGCTGCTTTCGCTCCTGTCCCAGGTCGGACTGAAGCGGGAGGCGATCGCCGCGGCCGTGATCGGCACCGTGGTCCCCGCCGCGCTCTATCACCTGCGCCATCTCTGCCGCGAGTGGTTCGGGATCGAGCCCCTGGTGGCGCGCGCCCGGCTCGACTGGGGCTTCGAGATCCGCGTCGATAACCCCGACGAAGTAGGCGCGGACCGGCTGCTCAACGCGCTGGCCGGGCACCGCCGCTTCGGCGGCCCGCTGATCGTGGTGGATTTCGGCACCGCCACGACATTCGACGTGGTGGACCAGGACGGCGGCTACCTGGGCGGGGTGATCGCGCCGGGGGTGAACCTGTCGATCGAGGCGCTGCACCACGCGGCGGCCCGGCTGCCGCGCATCGGCATCGGTCGCCCGCAGGCGGTGATCGGCCGCTCCACCGTGCCCGCCATGCAATCCGGCATCTACTGGGGCTATGTCGGCTTGATCGAGGGGCTGATCGGGCGCATCAAGGCCGAGTTCGGCCGCCCGATGAAAGTGGTGGCCACCGGCGGCCTGGCGCCGCTGTTCGCCGAGGGCACGCTGATGATCGGGCAAATCGAGCCTGATTTGACGCTCGATGGCCTGCGCATGTTGGCGGAGCGCAACCCCGCTCCCACATTACCTAAAGAAAAATCAAGGCTGAGCGAACCCGAATGAACGCCGAAACCGGAGATTTCGCCTTCCTGCCGCTGGGCGGGACGGGCGAAATCGGCATGAACCTCAATCTTTACCGCTACGGCGGCAAATTCCTGGCCGTCGATTGCGGCATCGGCTTCGGCGGTGCCGAGAACCCGGAGGTCGAGGTGATGATGCCCGACCCCGGTTTCATCGCCGAGCGGCGCGACCAGCTGGTCGGCCTGGTCATCACCCACGCGCACGAGGACCATATCGGCGCGGTGGCGTGGCTGTGGCCGCAGCTGCGCTGCCCGGTGTTCGCCACGCCGTTCGCCGCCGCGGTGCTGCGCCGCAAGCTGACCGAGGTGCAGCTGCAGAACCAGGTGAAGATCACCGTGGTGCCCCCCGGCGGGGCCTTCGAACTCGCGCCGTTCTCGCTGCGCTTCGTGCGGCTCGCCCATTCCATCCCGGAATCGCAGGCGCTGGCGATCCGCACGCCGGCCGGGCTGGTGGTGCATACCGGGGACTGGAAGCTCGACCCCGAGCCGCTGGTGGGGCCGCCCACCGATGAGGCCGCCTTCGCCGCCCTCGGCGAGGAGGGCGTGCTGGCGCTGGTGTGCGATTCCACCAATGCGATGGTGGAAGGCCACTCGGGGAGCGAGGCGGAGGTGCGGCGCAGCCTGTCGGTGCTGATCCGCGGCCTGCGCGGGCGGGTGGCGGTGACCTGTTTCGCCAGCAACGTGGCGCGGGTGGAAACCATCGCCATGGCCGCGCGCGACGCCGGGCGCAGCGTCGCCATGGTCGGCCGCAGCCTGCGCAACCTGGACGCGGCGGCGCGCGAATGCGGCTACCTGCGCGGTATCCCGCCGTTCCTGAGCGAGGACGACGTGGACGACGTCGCGGACGACAACCTGCTGATCCTGATCACCGGCAGCCAAGGCGAGCCGCGTTCCGCGCTGGCCCGGGTGGCGATGGACACCCATCCCCGCATCGTGCTCGGGGAAGGGGACACGGTGATCTTTTCGTCGCGCATGATCCCCGGCAACGAACGCCCGATCGGCACGGTGCAGGACAATCTGGTGCGTCGCGGCGTGAACGTGATGACCGATGCCGATCATTTCGTGCATGTCTCGGGCCATCCGGCGCGCGACGAGCTGCGGCGGCTGTACCGGCTGGTGAAGCCGCGCTACGCGGTGCCGGTGCATGGCGAGTGGCGCCACCTGTCGGCGCACGCGGAACTCGCGCGCGAGGCCGGAGCGATGCCGGTGCTGATCGAGGATGGCGATATCCTGTCC
>JAJZVS010000467.1 GCA_021845555.1 Pseudomonadota bacterium | reverse complement strand
CGGCGTGCTGTCGGGGGGCGAGCGCGGCCGGCTGACGCTCGCGCGCGCCTTCGCCCGTCCGTCCAACCTGCTGGTGCTGGACGAGCCGACCAACGACCTCGATCTGGAAACCCTGGAGTTGTTGCAAGAGCGACTGTCCGAGTATGCCGGCACCGTGCTGCTGGTCAGCCACGACCGCGACTTCCTGGATCGCGTGGTGACCTCGGTAATCGCGGCGGAAGGGGAGGGACGCTGGACCGAATACGCCGGCGGCTACACCGATATGCTGGCACAGCGCGGGCCGGGGGTCGCTGCCGTGACCGCGGCGGCGCCGAAGGCCCGGTCGCTCGCGCCCCGCTCGGCGCCGACGCCGCGACCGGTGGCCCAGGGGCGGCGGATGGCCTTCAAGGACCGGCACGCCTTGCAGAGCCTGCCGGGGCAGATCGACGCGCTGCATGCGACGATCGCCCGCCTCGCCGCGGTGCTGGCCGATGCGGGGCTTTATGCGCGCGACCCCGCCCGGTTCGCGACCACCGCGGCGGCGCTGACCGAGGCGCAGGCGGCGCTGGCCGAGGCCGAGGAGCGCTGGCTCGCCCTGGAGATCGAACGTGAAACGCTGGATGGCTGAGGATGCGGGCCCGCGCGGGCAGGACGGGCCGCGGTGACGGCGTTGGTGCTGGCCGGGTTCCTCGGCGCGGCGATCATCATCGTCGCCTTCTTCGCCAACCAGCAGGGCTGGCTCGACTCCGCCGACTGGCGGTTTCCGGCCGCGAACCTGGCCGGATCGGTGTTGATGATGGGGTCGCTGATAGTGCAGTGGAACGCACCCTCGGTGGCGATCGAGGGGTTCTGGATGGCGATCAGCGCCTATGGCCTGGTCCGCAGCCTGCGCGCATGACCGCGCCGCCCATTTCCGGTCCCCCCGTTTCCGGCCCGCCTGTTTCCGGCCCGCCTGGTTTCCGGCATTGACCGCGCCGGCCGGGTCCTGGAACATGGGCGCCGGACGATCACCCCATGACCTTCAAACCGCCGCGCCGCCCGCAGTTCTTCTACACCACCGCGCCGCTGCCCTGCCCCTATGTGCCGGGCCGGACGGAACGGAAGGTGGTGACCGAGATCGCGGGGGCAGAGTCCGAAAGCCTGCACGACCGGCTTTCGCGCGCCGGCTTCCGACGCAGCCATAACATCGCCTACGCCCCGGTCTGCCCGTCCTGCCAGGCCTGCGTGCCGATCCGCATCCCCGTCGCCCACTTCCGCCCCGACCGCACCCAGCGCCGCGTGCTGCGCGCCAATGCGCGGGTCGAGGGGTTCGAGGCGCCGGCCCGCGCCACCGCCGAGCAGTTCCATCTGTTCCAGCAGTACCAGCAGACCCGCCACGGCGACGGCGACATGGCCACCATGAGTTTCTACGACTACCGCGCGATGGTGGAGGACACGCCGATCGAGACCGCGGTCATCGAGTTCCGCGACCCCGACGACCGGCTGGTGGGCGCCTGCCTGACCGACCGGCTGGGCGACGGGCTCTCGGCGGTTTACAGCTTCTATGCCCCCGAGCTGGAACGGCGCTCGCTCGGCACCTACATCGTGCTGTGGCTGATCGAGCGGACGCGGGTGCTGACGCTGCCCTATGTCTATCTCGGCTACTGGGTGCGCGAGAGCCGCAAGATGGCGTATAAATCAGGTTTCCGCCCGGCCGAGGTGCTGACGGGTGCCGCCTGGCGGGTGCTGGCCGATCCGGTGCCGGACGCGCCCGCATCGCGCGCGCCGACGCCGCACGAAACGGTTCGTTGAAGCAACGCGGCGTCCGTCGCGGCGCCGCCCGCGGCGGACGCCGTATTTCAGGCGGTTGCCCGCATCACGCTTTCACCGGAAAGTGGCACTTCGGGTTCAGCGGGTGGAGCACGCCGGAGGCCGGGGTGATCGTCTGCAGATCGAACACGTCCCACGGCATCTTGCTTTCCGAGGGCTTCTTCACCCGCCACAGATAGGCCGGGAACTCGCCGCGCCCGTCCATGCGGATGCGGCCCTTGCCGAACGCGTCGTCGTCGGTCGGGATGCCCTTCATGCGCGCGACCGTCGCCGCCCCCGATTTCAGCGCATGCGCCGGCCCCATCGCCGCCACCGTCTTCAGGTAATGGTAGGTGACCGCATAGGACGACGCATGCGCCATGTTCGGATAGGCGTCGTTGACCAGATGCGGCAGCACCCGCTTGGTGAAGGCTCGCGTGCGGGCGTTGTAGTTCCAGTAGAAAGTCGTGGTGACGTTCAGCCCCTGCGCCATCGGCAGCCCGACCGAATGGACATCGGTGATGAACATCAGCATCGGCGCGATGGTCATCTTCTTGTTGATGCCGAACTCGTGCGCCTGCTTGATGCAGTTGTCGGTATCGAGGCCGGCGTTCGCCAGCCCCAGCGCCTGCGCGCCGGAAGCCTGGGCCTGGGTCAGGAACGAGGAGAAATCGGTGGTGGTCGGGAACGGATAGCGGATGTTACCCACCACGGTGCCGCCGGCCGCCTTGACGACCGCCGCCGCCTGGCTCTCCAGGATATGGCCGAAGGCATAGTCGGCGGTGATGAAGAACCATTTCTTGATGCCATTCTTCACCACCGCGCCGCCCTGGGAGCGGGCCTCCATGTAG
>JAJZVS010000466.1 GCA_021845555.1 Pseudomonadota bacterium | reverse complement strand
GCGCCGGCGGGATCGACGATCTCCCCGCCCTCCAGCGCCTCCGGCCGCAGCCGCCCGACCACCTCGGCATAGCTGCCCGAAGGAACGAAGCAGATGTCCTGGCTGTCCGGCTTGGCCGCCACCGCGAGCCCCAGCCGCGCCGCTTCCGCCCGCACCGCGGCCTTGTCCGCCATCTCGCCCAGCGGAAACAGGCAGAAGCCGAGCTGCGCGGGCGTGGTGGCGAACAGGAACCAGCTCTGATCGCGCGCCGGATCGCACGCGCGCCAGAGTTCCGGCCCGTCCGGACCGTCGATGCGGCGGACATAGTGGCCGGTGGCCAGCCGCTCGGCGCCCAGGCCGCGGGCGAGGTCCGCCAGATCGGCGAATTTCACCGTCTGGTTGCAGCGCACGCAGGGCACCGGGGTTTCCCCAGCCGCGTAGCCGGCAGCGAAATCGGCGATCACCGCGTCGCGGAACCGCGCCTCGGCGTCGATCACGTAATGCGCGATGCCCAGCTGGTCGGCGACGCGGCGGGCGTCGTGGATGTCCTGCCCGGCGCAGCAGGCGCGCCCGCTGCCCTGGATTCCCCCGGTCGCCGCGCCGTGGTCATACAGTTGCAGGGTGACGCCGATCACCTCGTGCCCGGCCTCGGCCAGCAGCCCGGCCACCACCGAACTGTCCACCCCGCCCGACATCGCCACCACCACGCGCATCGGCCGGCTCCCGCGGCGCTATTCGTTGAGCAGGTTGCGGCTGCCCGCCGGCAGCTTCACGGTCAGCCCGTCGAGCTTGTCGGTCATCACGATCTGGCAGCCGAGGCGGGAGGTTTCGGCCAGGCCGAAGGCGAGGTCCAGCATGTCCTCCTCGTCCTCGGTGGGCTTCGCCAGCCGGGCGAACCAGGCGGGATCGACGATCACATGGCAGGTCGAGCAGGCGAGCGAGCCCTCGCAGGCGCCCTCGATATCGACCCCGTGTTTATGGGCGATCTCCAGCACCGAGAGACCCAGCGGCGCATCGACCTCGCGGCGCGTTCCGTCGCGCTCGATGAACGTCATTTTCGGCATGGCAGGTTCCGTTCAGGCCGGCGCGGCGGCGGTATGGAGGCCGGCCGCGGCGCGGTCGTGCGCGGCGGCCAGGGCTGCCGCCGCGTAGTCGATTTCGGCGGCCGAGGTAAAGCGTCCCACGCTGAGGCGCAAGCTGCGCGCCGCCGCCGCATCCCCGACCCCCATCGCGCGCAGGACATAGGAGGGTTCGACCTCGGCCGAGGAGCAGGCCGAGCCGGTGGAGACGCACAGTTCCGGAGCGCCTTCCATGATCGCGCGCGCCGCGGCGGCCGGGAAGGTCAGGTTGAGGTTGCCGGCCAGCCGCGCGGTCATCGACCCGTTCACCACCAGGTCCGGCAGCGCGGCGCGCAGCCGGTCGAGCAGCCGCGCGCGCAAGGCGGCCACGCGAAGGGTTTCCTCCGCCATCTCCGTCGCCGCCAGCCTCGCAGCTTCCCCGAAGCCGACGATCAGCGGCGCCGGCAGGGTGCCGGAGCGCAGCCCCCGCTCCTGCCCGCCGCCGGAGAACAGCGGCGCGATCCGGACCCGCGGGCGGCGGCGGACATAGAGCGCGCCCACCCCCTTGGGGCCGTACATCTTGTGTCCGCTGACCGAGGCGAGATCGACCCGCCAGGCATCGAGCGCGAGCGGGATCTTGCCCGCCGCCTGCGCCAGATCGGTATGGAACAGCGCGCCCCCCTGCTTGGCGATCGCCGCCAGGGCGGGGATGTCCTGGAGCACGCCGGTCTCGTTGTTCGCCGCCATCACGCTGACCAGCAGCGTCGGCTCGGCCAGCGCGGCGCGCAGCGCGTCGGGGTCCAGCAGCCCGTCGGCGCCGACCGGCAGCACGACCGGTTCGAACCCCTCTTCCGCAAGGTCCGCGACCGATTGCAGGACGCATTTATGCTCGGTGGCGACGGTGACGATGCGCCGGCGCGGGGTGGCTTCCCCCGGCGCGAGGTAGCGCGCGGCGTGGCGGGCGGCGCCCTTGATGGCGATGTTGTTGGCCTCGGTGGCGCCGGAGGTGAACACCACCTCGTTCGTCCCCACGCCGAGCAGGGCGGCGACTTCGGCGCGCGCGGCGTCCACCGCCGCCTCGGCGCGCCGGCCCATCGCGTGCTCGATGCTGTGCGGGTTGCCGTAGTCTTCCGAGAACCACGGCAGCATCGCCGCCAGCACGCGCGGATCGCAGCGGGTGGTGGCCTGGTTGTCGAGATAGACGGGGCGGTTGGGCGGGGCGGGGCCAAGGGCGGAGGCGGACATGAGGGCGATGTGGGCTCAGGCCGCGCGCGGGACCAGAGGCGGCGGCGCCGTGCCGGCCAGCGCGGCGCGCAGCCGTGCGGCGACCCGCGGATAGACCTCGGCGAAGGCGCGCGCGTCCGCTTCGGTCGCGTTCCACGGCAGGGAGACGCGAATCGCCTGCCCGGCCAGCGCGCCGAGACCCATCGCCGCCAGCACGTGGCTGGCCGCCACCTTGCCGGAACTGCACGCCGCCCCGGCGCTGACCGCGATCCCCTCCAGGTCGAGGCCGATCACCTGCGCGTCCGCCCGCACGCCCGGCAAGGCGAGGCAGGTCGTGTTGGCCAGGCGCGGCACGGCG
>JAJZVS010000036.1 GCA_021845555.1 Pseudomonadota bacterium | reverse complement strand
CACATGCGGGCGAAGGGCGCGCGCCGGGTCGAGGTGGCGTTGCGGCCGGAAGACCGGGACATGAAGCTGCTCCCCTGGATCGACGAGGAGAACTTCAATCCCGGCTACATGCTGCGCGGCATGCACTTGCTGCCGAAACGCGGCGACAAGCCGGAATGGGCGCACACGCAGGACTACTGGACCGAGAAGGACGCGATTCCGGCGACCGATCTCGACGACGCTACGTTCCGCTACAGCTGAACGGCGCGCGGCTCAGCGCGGCTCACCGGCGAACGCCGCCTGCAACGCCGCCGCGCGCGCCAGCGCTTCCGGCGGCAGCTTGCCCTTGGCGACCGCGGCCAGTGCCTGCTCGAACTGTTCCGGCGTGGCGATCCCGACCAGGATCGTGCCCATCGCGGGGTGGGAGAGGGCGAAGCGCACTGCCGCCTCGGCCAGCGTGTCGGCGTATCCCTCCCGCACCAGCGGTAGGAGCCGGCGCGCGCGGGCGAGGTCGGCGTCGTAGTTCCCGGCCGAGCCGATCGGTTCGGGCGGCGGGCTGGCGATCGGATGGCGCGCCGCTTCCCCGCTGAGCGCCCCGCCGGCGAGCACGCGGATGCCGATCGCCCCCATCCCGGCCTTGGCCATCCGGTCGAGCAGAAGCCCGTAGTCCTGCGCGGGATAGGCCGGCGGCAGTACCCCGCCGGCGCTCGGGTTCAGCAGGTTGTAGCTGACCTGGCCGCTGTGCAGCCGGCCGGTGTCGATCACGCGGTGCAGCGCCGTGGTCTCGCCGATCGCGGTGATGCCGAAGAAGCGGATCTTGCCGGCCGCCCGCAGCCGCTCGAACGCGGGGATCACCTCGCCCAGCACGACGTCGGCGGCGATCGCGGCGGGCGCGTCCGCCGTGGTGATCGGGTTGTGCAGTTGCAGCAGATCGACGTTCTCGCGGCCCATCCGCCGCAGGCTTGCCTCCAGCGAGGCGGCGATCGCGGCGCCGATGTCGGCCTTGTCGGCATCGCGCAGCCGCACCTTGGTGCCGAGCGTGATGCCGGCGGGACGCAGCTTTGCCAGTACCCGGCCGATATTGGTTTCCGATTGCCCGTCGCCGTATTGCGGCGCGGTATCGAAATACGTCACGCCGGCGTCCAGCGCGCGGGCCACCGCGCGTTCCTGGTCCTGGGGCGTGCCGCGGACCATCAGCCCGCCCACTGCGCCGCAGCCGAAACCCAGGACCGAGACCGTGATCCCGGTGCGGCCGAACGAACGTGTCTCCATCGTGACGTCTCCCTTGGCGATCAGGCCGGCACGAATGCCGGCAGGGCCGCGCGTTCATTTTCTTGCATCGGTTGCGGCCACCAGCGGTCTTTCCACTGGTCGAAAAGCGGCCGCAGCTTCGGCATCACCTGCTCGGCATAGAGTCTGGTGTTGTACTTGGTCAGCGCCTTGCCCATGTTGCCGAACTGCAGCAGCAGCATGAGGTGGCCGACATTCAGGCTGGTGGCGAGTTCGTGCAGCTGCTCCACCACCTCGTCCGGCGAGCCGATCACCAGATAGCCGGCGGAAACGAGCTCGTCCATCCGGGTCGGCCGCTGGATCGCGGTGTTGGCGGCGCGGCCGACCTGGCTTTGCAGGCCGAGGCGGAGCGTGGCTTCGGTGGTGTAGCCGGGCGGGGCGGCGAAGCGCGGGTCGATGTGCAGGCAGCGGCCGAAGAAATACTCCGCGGCCTCGGTATAGAGATCGATCGCCTGCTGGCGGCTTTCCGCCACCGCGACGGTCTGCGCGAAGCCGGCGCGGTACGGGTTGCGATCCTTGCCGAGCCGGTCCATCTCGGTCCAGAACCCGTCCATCGTCGATTTGCCGGCCTTGTAGCCGTAGTAGGACAGGTACGAATAGACGTAGTCCATCTCGGCGCACCACTGCCAGGTTTCCACTGATCCGCCGCCGGGGATCCAGATCGGCGGATGCGGGCGCTGGATCGGACGCGGCCAGATGTTCACGTAGCGCTGCTGGTTGAACCGGCCGTTGAAGGCGAAGGTTTCGGTCTCGGTCCAGGCGCGGATGATGAGATCATGCGCTTCCAGGTAGCGCGCGCGCAGCAGCGAGGGATTCTGCCCGTAGGCGAAGCAGTCGTCCATCGGCGTGCCGACCGGAAAGCCGCAGATCAGCCGCCCGCCCGAGATCACGTCGAGCATGGCGAATTCTTCGGCCACCCGTGTCGGCGGGTTCTGCAGCGCGATCGAGTTGCCCATCACGCAGATGGTGGCGTTGCGCGTGCGCCGCGCCAGCGCGGAGGCGATCAGGTTGGGCGAGGGCATCAACCCGTAGCCGTTGGAATGATGCTCGTTGCAGCAGATCGCGTCGAAGCCGCAATCGGCGGCGTATTCGAGCTCGTCGAGGAAGTCGTTGTACATCAGGTGCGCGCGGGCGGGATCGAACAGCGAGGAGTGGATATCGACCCAGACCGAGGCGTGCTTCTGCTTGAAATCGGCCGGCAGCTCGGTGTACGGCATCAGATGGAACCAGAGCGATTTCATGCGGTATCCTCCCCGGGATGCGATCCCGAACCCAAGTCGAGGCAGGAAGCCGGCGCGCTGTCAATCGGCGCCACCCGAGCCTCAAGCGGCGCGTCCAGCCCTCACTCGGTTCGCTGCGGGCACCGATCTCTCCCGCAAGCGGGAGACGTGAGCCCCCAGGCGGTCAGCTCCACCCCGCCATCATCTTGGCCCGCCCGAGCGCGGTCGGCGTCACGCTCCGGCGCAGCGGCACGCCATCGAGCTTGAACGGCGCGCGGCGAATGACATCGGCGGCGGTATCCATCAGCGGCTTGAGGTGCTTGAGCGCGTCCGTCACCTCGTTCATCCAGCCGGCCTGACCGAACTCGCTCCAGGTGATCGCCAGGAGTTCCGAATCCGAGGCGCCAAGCAGCAGGTAGCAGCCGAGCAGCGGGCACTGGCGCAGCGTGTCGAAGCCGATCGTCTGCGGGGACTTCAGCGCCTTGTGCATCAGCACCGCTTCGCGCACTTGCAGTGCGAACATGGTGACGACCCGCGCCGCCTGCGCCGCGGTGGTCGCCGCGCCGACCGCCGGGGCGACCACCGCGCCCACGCCCTTGGCGGCGTGCAGCGCCGTGTTGGCGGCGAAGCCGGCGGTGGTGATCGCGGTCTTGGTGGCGTTGTTGGCGAGCTCCCGCCGCAGGATCGACATCATGGCATCGACTGCGACACTCGGCGCGCCCTGCGCCACGCCCTTGGCGTGGTAGGCGGTGGTGGCCATGGGATAGAGCGCGTAGAGCGTTGCCGCCCCCTGCGACAGCACCTTGGCTGCGCCGGCGACGACCGAGATGATCGGCAGCATGTCGAGCACGCTATGCGCCGCCTCGGCCAGCACCTGCGTGCCGGTTTCCTGCACGATCCACTGCACGAAGGCCTGTGCCTGGTGGATCTGCGAGCCGAACATCTCGTTCACGAGCTTCATCGTCTCGGGCGACAGCACGCTGGCCGCCATGCTCTTGGGCGCGCTGCCGGCCGCGCGCGCGGCCTCCTGCACCTTGTCCTTGGCGAAACGCAGATCGCCGGCCGCGGCGAAGCCGGCAATGGCGAGCCGCGCGGTCGAGAAATTACGGTAGAGCAGGGTCTTCTGCTGGTCGACCAGGGAGCGGAGCGCGTCCTGCTCCTCCTTCGGTAGCTTGGCCTTGAGCGCCGTCACCAGATCGAACAACGCCGAGACGGGCTTCCTGGGCGGGGCGTTGCGCTCGTTCGTCTCCCACCCGTCGCCCTTGCTTTCGATCCATTTCGTCAGGGCGACGCGGATCGCGCCGACATTCTCCGGCGTGCGTCCGCCCGGATCGTTGTAGGCCTTGATGGACTTGTCCACGTCCTTGAGCAGGGAGCTGCGGGTTTTCAGGAACCCTTTGAGCTCGGTGTCCCGCAACCACTGCTGCAGCGTCGGTATGCCCAGGGTCGCGGTCTGGCTGCCCATCGTCATGCTCATGCTGGTCGCTTTCGTTGCTTGCGTGTCCGTGTCCCTCGCGACCGGAAGTATAGCAGGTCTGGCATCGACCGGAAGGAAGATTATACCCCGGGTCCGATCGGCGCTCCCGCCCGCGGCCCTCGACGCGCCGCCGGTCGGTGCCTACGCTCCGCCGCAACACCGACCGGGAGAGCAGCGATGACCGCGACCGACTACCAGTCCCTGAAGCTTGCCATCGCAGATCATGTGGCCACCGTTACGCTGGACCGCCCGCCGGTGAACGCGCAGACCGGCGCCTCCCAGGACGAGATCGCGCGGTGTTTCGACGAACTCTCCGACCTGCCGGAGGTGCGGGCGGTGATCCTGACCGGTGCCGGGAAAGTGTTCTCCGCCGGCGCCGACATCAAGGCCCGCATCGGCACCGCCCCGCGCCCCGGCGGGGACCGGGCGCATCTGCGCGGCGCGCGGGAGAGCTACTACGCCATCATGGAGTGCAAGAAGCCGGTGATCGCCGCGATCAACGGCCCCGCCCTCGGCGCCGGGCTGGCGCTGGTGGCGAGTTGCGACATCCTGGTGGCGGCGGAAGAGGCCGAGCTCGGCCTGCCCGAAGTCACCGTCGGCCTGATGGGCGGGTGCCGGCACGCGATGCGCCTGTTCGGCCATTCCACCGTGCGGCGGATGATGTTCACCGGGGAGCGCCTGCGTGGTCCCGAACTGTATCGCCGCGGCGTGGTGGAAGCCTGCGTGACGCAGGCCGAACTGCTGCCCACGGCGCGCGCGATCGCCGCGCGGATCGCCGAACTCAGCCCGACCGCGGTGCAACTTGCGAAGCACTCGATCAACACGATCGAGAACCTCAGCCTGCGCGACGGCTACCGCTTCGAGCAGGACATGACGATGCAGCTCTCGCGCACGCCGGACGCGATCGAGGCGAAGCGCGCGTTCCTGGAGAAGCGCAAGCCCCGTTTCGGCGAGGGGTGACCGCAAGCCTCTCCGCCTCGTGCGAGACTGGCCCGCAGGAAATCCGCGACAGTCCATGGCGCTGCGTGCTATAGAAAACTTTCCAACGGGACGCGGCGTGAACGGCGCCTGACCCGCTGACGTGCCGGCGCCGCGTGCGCAACCGTGTCCTCGGGAAGGGGAGAACGGACATGACGATCGGCACTCCGGCGCGCAATCCCGTGTTGTGGGGGGTGGAACAGGCCGAAGCGGCGATGCACCGGGTGCACGCCGCGTGGCACGAGCCAGTCCCGGCCGCGCAGGCGGCGAGCGGGCTGCGCATCAACCGGATCGGCGCCGCCGACCTGCGTGCGGCGCTGGCGGCAGGGTTCGCCGACTTCCGCGCCGATCCCACGCATTACGTGTTCCTGTGCATTCTCTACCCGGCGATCGGCCTGGTGCTGGGCCGCATGGCGTCCGGCCTCAACGTGGTGCCGCTCGTCTTCCCGCTGGTGGCGGGCTTCGCGCTGCTTGGCCCGTTCGCCGCGATCGGCCTTTACGAGCTCAGCCGCCGGCGTGAGGCGGGCGAGGAAATCGCCTGGTGGCAGGCCTTCACCGTGGTCCGCCGGCCGGGCTTCCCCGAGGCGGTCAAGCTCGGCCTCGCGCTCACCGCGCTGTTCCTGTTCTGGCTGGTGGCGGCGGAGGCGCTCTATCTGGCGCTGTTCGGCTGGACGGTGCCCGCCTCGGCCTCGGCCTTCCTGCACATGGTGCTGTTCACCCGTGCGGGATGGGTGTTGATCGTCGCCGGGCATGTCGTCGGGCTAGGGTTCGCGGTCCTCGCGCTGGGTCTTGGCGTGGTCTCCTTCCCGCTGATGATCGACCGCGGCGTGCGGGTGGAGCGCGCGGTCCGCTGCTCGATCGGCGCGGTGCGCGCCAATCCCGGACCGATGGCGCTGTGGGGGCTGATCGTCGCCGTCGCGCTGATCCTGGGGTCGGTGCCCTTCCTGCTCGGGCTCGCGGTCGTGGTTCCGGTGCTGGGGCACGCGACCTGGCATCTCTACCGGCGCGTGATCTCCTTCTACTGACGCCGGCTACCGATGCCGGCCAGGGGCGCCGGCCAGGGGCGCCGGCCAGGGGCGCCGGCGGGCGTATCAGTGCGCCGCCGGCGCTCCCGGCTGGCGCAGGGGCAGGGCGCGGGCGAAGTCCTCCCGCGCCAGGCACGCGGTCACGATCCGCGCGACGGTCGGATAGGCCGCGAGATCGATCCCGAAGCCGCGCGCGCCCATCGCCTGGCTCATCAGCGCCAGATCGGCGAGGCTCGGCGTATCGCCGTGGCAGAAGGCGCCGGTCTCCGGCTCGGCGGCCAGCCGTGCCTCGCCGATACGCAGGCCTTCGGCGAACCAGTGGCGGATCCAGGCGTTGCGCCCGGCCTCGTCCACCCCGAGCGTGTCGGCCAGGTAGCGGCGGATGCGGGGCACGATCAGCGGGTGGTGGTCGGCTGCCCAGATCTGCGCCAGCGACCGCACCCGCGCCCGGCCGGGCGCATCGGCCGGCAGGAGCGGCGGGGCGGGGCGCGTCTCCTCCAGGTATTCCAGGATCGCCAGCGACTCGGTGAGGGAGAGCCCGTCGATCAGCAGTGTCGGCACCACTTCCTGCGGGTTGATCGCCCGGTAGGCCGCGCCGTTCTGGACGCCGGCATCGAGGTCGATCATCTCCTCGGTGAAAGCCAGCCCCTTGATGTTCAACGCGATACGAACGCGGAACGCCGCCGCGGAACGCCAGAACCCGTACATCCGGATCATTGCTTGCCTCCCCGATGCGCGGCGCGGCGCCCGGTCGCTCCGGCCAGCCGCCCGCGGTCCCCGTGATCGGGGTTAGCCCAGCATACCAGAACCGCGTGGCCGGCCCACCCCGGAAGGGCCTGTCATAGCGGTTATGCCCTTGACCTGCCGGGCCCTCGCCGTCATATCCAAACCCTTGCCCGCGATCGCGGCGCGTTCCCACCCCGCGCGGGATCTCCGGAGCGAACGGCCGTTCACGCGCGGGCCCGAAGGTGAAGAACATGGCCCTGCCGCTCATGCCGAAAGCCACCGCCGTGTGGCTGATCGATAAGACCGCGCTGACATTCACGCAGATCGCCGATTTCTGCGGCATGCACCCGCTCGAGGTGCAGGCGATTGCGGACGGGGAGGTGGCGGCCGGCATCGTCGGCTACGATCCGGTGGCCAACAGCCAGATCACCGCCGAGGACATCCGTCGCTGCGAAGCGGACCCGGAGGCACGGTTGCGCATCCTGCCGTCAGCCCTGCCGGTCTCCAAGCGCTCGCGCGGCGCGCGCTACACCCCGGTGGCCAAGCGCAACGACCGCCCTGATGCCATCGCCTTCGTGCTGCGCAACTACCCGCAGCTCACCGAGCCGCAGGTTTCCAAGCTGCTTGGCACCACCAAGGAAACGATCCAGAAGGTGCGCGAGCGCAGCCACTGGAACAGCGCGAATATCAAGCCGCGCGATCCGGTGATCCTGGGCCTGTGCAGCCAGACCGATCTGAACGCCGCGGTGGCCAGCGCCAATGAACGTCTCGTGCGGGAGGGGCATGCGGTCCCGCCGCCCCCGCCGCCGGAAGCCGACGAGGCGGCCTGATCGCCCGATCGGGCGTCCGCCGCGGAACCGTCGCCTGGGGCCTCCGGCCAGGACTCCTGGCCGGGGCCTCCCGAAGCGTCAGGCGGCGTGGCTTCGCAGCCGCTCCATCTCCTCCTTCAAATGCAGCTTCTCGATCTTCAGCCGGTTGAGCGTGTCCGTGTCCGGACGCGGGCGCAGGTCCTCCTCGGAAATACGGGCGTCGAGCGCGGCATGGCGCTCCCTGAGCGATTCCAGACGGGTGTCGAGGCTCATGTGCTCTCCTGTGACAAGCCGAAGCTGCGCCGGCCCGCCCTGCCTAGCGCCGAGCGGCGGGCCGTCACGCCTGTGACATTAGGCGTGCGGGGACCGACCGCAAGATCGATTTTGCGCGGCTCCCCTGGCGGCGAATTCGTGCTATGGAACAGTCATCAAGGCTGACCCGTTCCGTTGACCCCGCCGGCACATTGACCCATCCGAATGACAATCGAGTTCCCGTGCTGACCGACCGCGACTCGCTCATGCGCCGGCTGCACGAGCTGCGCAGCGAGCACCGCGACCTGGATACGGTGATCGTCCGCCTGATCGAGCAGGCGCCGACCGACCAGATCCATCTGCAGCGCCTGAAGAAGCGCAAGCTGCTGCTGAAGGACGAGATCGCGTGGCTGGAAAACCGGCTGATTCCGGACGACATCGCCTGATGCCGCCCGCCGTTGACCAGCTCTCGGCCGAACCACCCGCCCCTGGTCCGGTGCGCGTCGGTATCATCATGGGCAGCCGGTCGGACTGGCCGACCCTCGGCCATGCCGCGGCGACCCTGGCCCAGCTGGGCATCGCACATGAAACCCGTGTGGTCTCCGCCCACCGCACCCCGGACCGGCTGCGCGCCTACGCTGCGACGGCGCGCGAGCGCGGGCTGCGGGTGATCATCGCCGGGGCCGGCGGGGCGGCGCATCTGCCCGGCATGTGCGCCTCCTGGACCCCGCTGCCGGTGCTCGGCGTGCCGGTCGAATCGCACGTGCTCAAGGGGTTGGACAGCCTGCTGTCGATCGTGCAGATGCCCGCCGGCATCCCGGTGGCGACCTTGGCGATCGGCCGCGCCGGGGCGGTGAACGCCGCGCTGCTGGCCGCCGCCATCCTGGCCGGTGAAGACCCGGCGCTGGCCGCGCGGCTGGACGCATTCCGCGCCGCGCAGACCGCCGCGGTGCCCGAGTTGCCCGAGGATCCGGCATGACCGCCGGCGCCATCACCGCCGGTGCCGGATTTCCGCTGCCGCCCAACGCCACCATCGGCCTGGTGGGCGGCGGCCAGCTCGGCCGGATGTCGGCGCTCGCCGCCGCCCGCCTCGGCTACCGCTGCCACATCCTGACGCGCGAGGCGGACAGCCCCGCCGCCCAGGTGGCCGCCGGCGTCACCCTCAGCGACTACGCCGACCCCGCCAGCCTGCGCGCGTTCGCCGCAGCGGTCGATGTCATCAGCTTCGAGTTCGAGAACGTCAGCGCCGCCGGGCTCGAGCTGCTCGCCGCGCTGCGCCCGGTGCGCCCGGCCCCCGCGGTGCTGCGGATCAGCCAGGACCGGGTGGCGGAGAAGCGCTTCCTGAACCAGGCCGGCATCGCCACCGCGCCGTGGGAGGCGGTGGACAGCCTGGAGGGGCTGCACGCCGCCGCCGCGCGCATCGGCCTGCCGGCGGTGCTGAAGACCACGCGCTACGGCTACGACGGGAAGGGCCAGGCGCGCCCGCGCCGCAGCGAAGACCTCGCCGCCGCCTTCGCCGCGCTGGCGCCGAAGCCGCTGATCCTGGAAGGCTTCGTCGATTTCGCCTGCGAGGTCAGCGTGATCGTCGCGCGCGGCGCGGACGGCGCGGTGGTGGCGTTCGATACGGTGGAGAATCGCCACCGCGACGGTATCCTGGACCTGACGCTCGCCCCCGCCCGCGTGCCCGACAGCGTCGCCGCCGCGGCGCAGGACATCGCCCGCAAGGTGGCCGTCGCGCTCGATCTGGTGGGCGTGCTGGCGGTGGAGATGTTCGTCGATCGCGACGGCCGCGTGCTCGTCAACGAGATCGCGCCGCGCCCGCATAATTCCGGCCATTGGACCATCGACGCCTGCCCCGCCAGCCAGTTCGAGCTGCATATCCGCGCCATCGCCGGCCTGCCGCTGCCACCGGCGTCACGTCACGCGGACGCGGCGATGCAGAACCTGGTAGGGCCCGAAGGGCTGGCGCGCTGGCCCGCGGTGCTCGCCGCGCCGGGCCTGATTCCGCATCTGTACGGCAAGACCGAGGCTAGCCCGGGGCGCAAGATGGGCCACGTTACCACGCTGTTCCCGCGCGGGGGGCTGCCGGGGGAGTTCGGCGTCGCGGCCGCGCTGGGGCCGGCACGGGGCTGAACGCGCGCTTCCTCGGTCCGCTCCGCGATCCCCCGGGCGGGCCCCCTGGGGCGGCCTGCTCAGGCCTTGCGCGTTTCCGCGAACGGGCGGCTCCCGCGTTCGGCCAGCCGTCGGCGCAGCCGCTCGTCCGCGGCCGGGCCAGGAACCAGGGCGAACCCGGGTCCTTCGATCGCCCGGCCGGTGGCGCGATCGACCATGACCGGGTCCACCCGCGTGCCGGTGTCCGCACGGGCGATCTGCACGCTCGCTCCCTCGGGCGCGAAGTGCCGGTTGCCCCAGGCGAGCAGCGCCAGCAGCACCGGATGGAAGTCCCGCCCGCGCGCCGTCAGCAGGTACTCGTCGCGCGGCGGATGGTCCTGGTAGCGGTGGCGTTCCAGCATCCCGGCCTCGACCAGCGCATTCAGCCGCCGGGTCAGCATATTGGGCGCCACGCCCAGGCTTTTGCGGAACTCGTCGAAGCGCGTGAGGCCATAGAAGGCGTCGCGCAGGATCAGGATGGACCACCACTCGCCCACACGCTCAAGGCTGCGGGCGATCGGGCAGGTCATGGTGCCGAAGCTCTTGCGGTGCATGGCGAAGGAGATAGGGCGGACACTTGCATAATGCAACTCAGAACTGATCCCGGCGCGACTCGGCGGCACGCCTTGCCTGGCCGATTTTTCTTGCCTTTGGCACCCCACGGCGCGAGCCTCGCGGCGTCGTCAACAACAGAAAGGAGGTGATCCAGTGTCTCATTGCCCTCAGCCGGCGCCCGGCGCCGCGACCTGGATCGTCATCGCGGAGCGCGCGGTCGCGTAACCAGGCCGGTCCGGCACCCCCGGACTGACGTCAATGCGAGGGCTCCGGGGCGTCCGCCCCGGAGCCTTTTCATTGTCTACCCGCCCGCCGCCGCCACCCGGATCGCCCAGGCCCGTTGCGCCGCCGGCCGCGCGAACACCGCCCGGTCCCAGCGGCGCAGGTTGGGCCAGGGCGCAAGGTCGAGCCCGTGACGCGGGCGCAACAGCACCGCGCCGACGTTCAGATCCGCCACCGTGAAGCGATCGGCAGCCAGGAATTCGCGCTGGCCGAGCGTCTCGTCCAGCACCGCCAGCAAGGGGCGCACCTGCGCCATCGCGGTCGCCGCCACCTCGGCGTCGCGCTCGCCAGCCTCCAGGATGAACCCGTGCATCGCCCAGCGGATCAGCGGGGTCTCCAGCTGCGTCGCGGCCCACAGGGTCCATTGCCAGGCCAGCGCTTCCTCGGGCAGGTCCCGTGCAGCGATATCGCCGCCGTGCTTGCGCACCAGATAGAGGGTGATCGCCAGCGACTCCCACAGCACGAACCCGTCGTCCTCGATCGCCGGCACCCGCGCGTTCGGGTTGATGCGGCGGTAGGCATCGCTGTAGATGGAATTGTCATCCCAGCCGATCGGCACGATCTCGTAGTCGATCCCGAGTTCGAGCGCGGTCCATACGGTGCGGATGGCGCGTGAAATCGGCACCCCGTAGATTTTCAACTTGGCCATGGCGCGGTTCCTCGAAGCCCAGAACGCGATCAGACAGCAGGTCCAGGCCGGTCGCAACCGCTGGCGCCCGCCGCCGGCGCAGGCGGCCTCCCTGGCGCTGCACGCCGCCGCGATGCCGGCGCTGCTTGCCTGGCCGGGGGAATGGGCCGCCGTGCTCGGCGCGCTGGCGGCGAACCATCTGGCGTTGGGTCTGCTGGCCCTCGCCCCGCGCACGCAATGGACTGGCCGCACCCTGATCCGCCTGTCCGCCGCCGCGGTGGCGCGGGGTGAGGTGGCGTTGACCTTCGACGACGGGCCGGATCCGGCGGTGACGCCGCGCGTGCTCGATCTGCTGGACACGGCCGGCGCGCGCGCGAGCTTCTTTTGCATCGGCAAGCGTGCCGCGCGCTTCCCTGATCTGGTCCGCGAGATCGTCCGTCGCGGCCATTCGGTGGAAAACCACTCGCATCGCCATCCCGCGCTGTTCGCGGCCTGGTCGGCGCCCGCCATGCGGCGGGAACTGGTAAAGGCGCAGACGGTGCTGACCCAGACCGCCGGTACCCCGCCGCGCTTCGTCCGCGCCCCGCTCGGCCTGCGGGGCCCGTGGTTCGATCTCGCACTGGCCGGCACCGGGCTTCGCCCGATCGCCTGGACCGCCCGTGGGCGCGATACGGTGTGCGCAGACCCGCGCATCGTGCTGCAGCGGCTGACCCGTCGTCTGGCTGCAGGCGACGTGCTGCTGCTGCACGACGCCACCGCGGCGGAGGGGCCGGACGGGGAGAAGGTGGTGCTCGCGGTGCTGCCGATGCTGCTCGCGGCACTCGCCGCGCGCGGGCTGCGGCCCGTTACCCTGCCGGCGGCGTTCGGCGGGTAAGCGCGGAGCGGGCGCGAAACAACGCCGTCACAGCAGCGGTTCGATCAACCGGGCGGTCCATTCCTGGATCCGTTCCCCGAGCGGGCGCGCTTCCCATGCGCGCAGATGGATCTCGCGCGACCGGGCGGCATCGGCGCGGAACAGGGCCTCCATCTGCTTTCCGAAATCCTGGTCGATCACCACCGCGTCGATCTCGTTGTTGAACACCACGCTGCGCCAGTCGAGATTCGACGAACCGACGATCGAATAATCCCCGTCGATCACCGCGGTCTTGGCATGGAGCACCACGCCGTGGCGTTCCAGGATATGGACGCCCGCCTCCAGCAGATCGCCATAGGCGGCGCGGCCGGCCGCGATCGCCATCGAGCTGGTGCTGTGCGCCGGGACGATGATCCGCACGTCGACGCCGCGCCGCGCGGCAGCTTCCAACGTATGGCGAAGCTCCGGCGTCGGCGCGAAGAAGCCGGTGGTCAGATGTACCGAGCGATGTGCCAGCGCGATCGCAACCAGGAGCGTGCGGTAGATCGCCGGCTCGTTCTTGCTGGGCAGGCCATCGACCGCCAGCACTTGCGCGTGGCCGCGGATGAAGCCGGGGGTGGGGGGCGGCGGACTGATCGGCGGGCCGTGCTGCTCGTGCCAGGTCTGCTGGAACAGGCGCTCGAACTGCGCCACCACCGGGCCGCTGATCCGAATGTCGGTATCGCGCCAGGGCAAGGTACTCGCCGTGGCCGGGGTGCCCGGCGGCGGGGGGCCCTTCTCATACACGCGGCTGATATTCACCCCGCCGGTGATCGCCACCGCGTCATCGACCACCAGCAGCTTGCGATGGTCGCGGCGGTTGAGATCGACCCCCACCCGCGAATTCGGCCGCAGCGGATTGAATTCGACCACACGGATGCCGCCGGCGCGCAGCTTGGCGAACAGCGCCGGCGGCGTGTCCATCGAGCCCCAGGCGTCATAGATGAGATGGACCTTGACCCCTTGCGCGCGCTTGGCCAGCAGCAGGTCCGCGAACTGCGTGCCCGCCTGCTTGTCGAAGGTATAGCTTTCCATGTCGATCCGCCTGGTGGCGGACTCGATCGCCTGCTCCATGGCGGCGAAGGTGGCCGGGCCGTTGCGCAGAAGCTCGACCCGGTTGCCGGCGGTGAAGGGCCGGCCAGAGATCCTCTCGTCCTGCTCACGCAACAGGCCGATCCGGTTCTGCGCGTCGGCGTGGCGCATGGCCGCGGCGATATCGGCGTCCACCGGCGGTGGGCTGACGCAGCCGCCCAGTGCCAGCACGAGCAGCAATCCCGCGCACGACACCACGCGCCGCCGCGCTATGCCGTGTCGCTTCCCCGGGGCGGCGAAATACCGCCGAACGCCCCAGCGGCGGGCCTTCCGATGGGCCGCGTCACCCTCCATCCTGCCTCCGATGCTCTGCCGCCGGCCCGGTCCGCCCGTGCACGGCAGAACAGAGATCGGGTGCGGCGGCGTCACATACGACGCGGCTCACGGGATTGTTACGGATCAATCGGGGTCGCGCCAGCCGCTTGGCGATACCGCGAGGACTTGCTGGCTAGCGCGACATCTCCAGCAAATCCGTCACCACCCGCTCCAGATCCCGCAGCGTGCTGCACGGGCGCAGCATGTGGCAGAACGGGGCGTAGCGGAACATGTCCGAATCCCCGGTGCCCCAGGCGGCGCGGTATTCCGGGTTCAGCCAGATCACCCGTTTCGCCTGCATCGAAATCCGCTGCAGGATGTCCACCCGCGGATCGGTGCGGTTGCCGCGCGCGTCGCCCAGGATCAGCACCGTGGTGCGGCGATCGACCTGCGCCATCCACCCGTCCTCGAAATCCGCCAGCGAATTGCCGTAGTTGGACGAGCCGAAACCGATGATGCCGAGGATCTTGGCGATCGCCGCCTCGATCGGTTCCGATTCCAGGATGTCGCTCACCTCGATCAGCGAGCCGGCGAAGGCGAAGGCCCGCAGGTCCGCCAGCGCCTCGTTCAGCGCGAACAGGAACATCAGCAGGAACTGCGCCATCGCCGCGACGGAGCCCGAGACGTCGCACAGCACCATCACGCGCGGCTTCTCGATCCGCCGCTGCTTCCAGACGGTGACGAAGGGAATGCCGCCCCAGCCCATGTTGCGCCGCACCGTCCGCCGCGCATCCAACTGCCCGCGCAACCGCCGCCGGCGTGGGCGCGCATACCGCGCGGCGAGCTTCTTGGCGATCGCGCGCACCAGCACGCGCATCCGGTCGTAATCGCGCCGCTCGAGGTTGGACAGCCGCGCCGAACGCAACAGCTCCTCGCGGAACTCCTCGGTCTCCCCGCGCGCGAACAGCAACAGGTTGCGTTCGACGAAATCGCGCACCTGGCCGCGCAAGCCGGCCAGCGCCCGCTCCAGCCTTCCGGCCCGGGCCAGCGCCTCGGCCTCCTGCGCTTCATTCAACGCCGCGATCTCGGACTCCACCGCCCGCAGCCCCATGCGATCGAGAACGCGCCGAGCGTAGAGATTCTTCTGGGTGAAAAAGCGGATGTTCTGTAACCCCGCCGCTTCGCCCGCTTCTTCCATCGCCGCCGCCAAGGCCGCCGCGTCCCCGGTCAGCAACATCTGCCCGAGCGCGCCGCCGCCCACGCCATCCCCGCCCGCACCCTCCGTCGGCTGTTCCCCCGGTTCCGCGGACGCATCGGTGTCCGCGACCGCCAGATCGTCGCGCCGGAAATAGAGATCGAAACACTCGGCGAGCGCCGCCTTCTCCTCGGGCGTCTTCGCCAGCACCAGACCCAGCGTGTCGCGTAACACTTCCCGATCGGCATAGCCCACAACCTCCAACGCCCGAACGGCATCGATGCTCTCCGCCGGCGAAACCCGCACGCCGGCACCGCGCGCGACCTCGAAGAACCGGCGGAGGGGCTCGGTGGTGTGCATGGGCTAAGCAAGGCCAGGGGGGCGCTG
>JAJZVS010000465.1 GCA_021845555.1 Pseudomonadota bacterium | reverse complement strand
GGTCGGGCTGGTGCTGGCCCCGCCCGGAACCGAGGGCGCGCTGGCGGAACTCGGGGTGGCCTATCGCGCCGCGCCGCCGGACGCGGGGGCGGAGGCGCCGCGCCTGCCGGCGCTGGCCGCGCTGGCCGGGCGCAACCCGGCGGCCCGCGCGCTGCGGCTGCTGGAGGCGCTGGCGCGCGCGGATGCCGATCAGGGGGCGCTGGCCTGGGACGCAGGGCGGCTCGACTGGGAGCTTCGGCCATGCCTGCCGCCGCCGCGCTGAACGGTCTCGTGCCGCACCAGGGGGCGATGTGCCTGCTGGAGTCAGTGCTGCGCTGGGACGCGGAGGGGATCGTCTGTCGCGCCGTCTCCCACCTCGATCCGGCCCATCCGCTGCGCGCGGAAGGGCGGCTGGGGGCGGTCTGCGGGATCGAATATGGGTTGCAGGCGGCGGCGGCGCATGGTGCGCTCAGGGAGCAGGCGCTGGGCCGCGGCGGCCCGGCGGTGGCCGGCTGGTTCGCGGCGCTGCGCGAGGCGGAGCTGCTGACCGACCGGCTGGACCGGCCGGAGTTCGGCGCGCTGGACGTCTCGGCGACGCTGGATGCGGCCGGGGCAGGGGGGATGATCTACCGCTTCGCCCTGCATGCCGCGGACGGCCGCCCGCTGCTGCGCGGCCGGGCGACGATTGCGCTGCCGCCGGGCGCGCCGCCGGCCGCTACCACAGCAGCAGCGCCGACCCCACCGTGAGCACCGCCAGGCCCGCGTAGGGCAGGAACCAGCCGCCGAGCCCGGTGACCGCGGCGCCGAACAGCGACGGCATCAGCATCACGCCGGCGAACATCGAGGCGGTGCCGAGTCCGGTGGTCTCGGTCCGCCGCGCGCCGCCGAGGCGGGCGTATTCCGCATAGGCGACGCCGGTGAAGCCGCTGGCGGTGAGGCCGGCGACCATCGCCGTGAGCAGCACCAGCCCCCAGGGCCATCGTGCCCCGAACGCGCCGACCGCCAGCGCCGCGCCGCCCATCGCGAAGCCCAGCACCGAGAGCATGCGCGCCGGCGAGAGATAGCGGTCCGCGACCCAGCCCCAGACCGGCCGGCTGAGCGCGCCGGCCACCTGATAGATGGCGAGCGCGACGCCCGCCCGCACGAGATCGACTCGCACCACCGAGGTGAGCTGCACGGTCATGAAGGCGATGAAGCAGAGCTGCGCGCCGGAATAGAGGAAGCTCGCCACCGACAGGGAGCGCAGCCGCTTGTCCGCGGCCAGCAGCCGCAGCGGCTGCATCAACGCGCCGTTCCAGAGCGGCCAGGACGGATCGCGGTCGCTGTCCCAGGCGGCGCGCGGCCGCTCCATCAGCAGCATCAGCGCCACCACGGGGACCAGCTCGGCCAACAGCGCGGTGCGCCAGCCGAACGCGACCGCGAGCGGCGGCACGATCAGCGCCCCCAGCACGCCCCCCAGCGGCACGCCGATCTGGCGCAGCGACATCACCAGGTTGAACACCGCCCGCGGCGTCTGCGGCACCAGCAGATGGGTGCTGGCCGGGGCGATGGCGCCATAAGCCAGACCGAGCACGATCGCCCCGACCGCCAGCGACAGCAGGCTCCCCGCCGCCGTCAGCACCAGCATCCCGGTCACCGCGAGCAGCGTGACCTGGGTGACGCGCACCGCGCCGTAGCGCCGGATGAACCCCGGCGAGAGCACCGCCGAGAGAATGCCGACGCCGTAGGCCAGCGAGACGAAGATGCCGACCAGCGAACCGGGCACATGCAGATCGCGCGCGATCTCGGGCGCCGCGGTCGGCACGGAGAACAGCGCCATGGTGGCGAAGGTCTGCACCGCGAGCGTGGCGATCAACGGCCACAGCGGCATGCCGCGCAGGCTGGCGTAGGTGGAGGGCGGCGGCGCGGCGGCGGCGGCCGGCGGGTCGGGTGCGGTCACGATCCGCGCACGCCGCCATACATCGCCCAGCCGCGCGCCGCGTCCCAACCGGCATCGACCACGAGGTTGGCCCCGGTGATCGCCGAGGCGCGATCGGACAGCAGGAACTCGATCGTCTCGGCCACCTCGGACGGTTCGACGCAGCGGCCGAGCGCAGTGTGGGTGCCGGGATCGCCCGCGTAGCGCGCGCCGGCCTGGCGGCGGGCGAGCACGCGCGGCACCAGGGTGACGCCGGGGGAGACGGCGTTCACCCGCACCCCGGCGCGGCCCCACTCGCCCGCGAGCGATTGCGCGAGGTTGATGACGGCGGCCTTGGTCGGGCCATAGGCGTGCAGCGGCGTGCCGCCGAGGCCGATGATGGAGGCGATGGCGACGATAGACCCACCCTTGCGGCGGGCCATCGGCGCGCCGAAGGCGCGGGCGGCGAAGAACACGCCGTCCAGGTTGACGCGCATGATCCGGTCCCAGTCGGCGGGCTTGGTCTGGTCCGGCGGGGCCGGGTCCTGGAACGTGCCGGAGGAGATCACCAGCGCGTAGGGCGCGGCGATCTCGGCTTCGATCCGCGCGGCCAGCGCCTCCAGCCCCGGCAGATCGGTCACCTCGGCGGCGAAGGCGTGGCCACCGAGTTCGGCGGCCACCTCCTGCGCCCGCCCGGCGTCCCGATCGAGGATCGCCAGCCGCCAGCCGCGCTCGGCCAGCAGC
>JAJZVS010000464.1 GCA_021845555.1 Pseudomonadota bacterium | reverse complement strand
CGTACCGCCGTGCAGGCGGCGATCGCCGCCTGGCAGACCTACTCCGCCGCCCGTGCCGCCGCCGCCAGCACGCGGCTCGCGGTGCGCGCCAACGAGATCGCGCTGATCGGGGTGGAGCGCGAGCACCTGGTCGGCACCCGCACCACGCTCGACGTGCTGAACGCGCAGCAGGCGCTGCTCAACTCGCGGGTGACGCTGGTGCAGAACCTGTCCAACCTGGTGACCGCCTCCTACGCGGTCGCCTCGGCGGTCGGGCGGCTCACGGCGCGGGACCTGCGTCTTCAGGTGCCGCTCTACGACGAGACCGCGTATTATCACGCGGTGCGGAACCGCTGGATCGGCCTGGGGCACGAGGGACGCGACCAGCCGGGGCGGTGAGTGTCCCCGGCGGGCCGGCCGCCCCGCCGTGACGGATGCCGCCGCAGGCGCCGGAACGGGGGTGTTGGCCCGGTCTGATGCCATGGGTCTGATGCCATGGGTCTCTGATGCCATGGGGCGGATACCATGGGTCCGATGCCAATGGGCTGATCCCGAGGGGGCTTGAGACCAGCGGACTGCGATGCCAGCGAAACTCGATACCGGGGACCTTCGATGACCGACCAGACCCACGCCGCGCCGTTGCCTGCCGCGGCCCCCGCCGCCGGTGCCGATCCGTCGATGGAGGACATCCTCGCTTCGATCCGCCGCATCCTGAGCGAGGATGAAACCGCACCGCCCCCCCCGGTGCCCGTCGCCGGGGCGGAGGCCGAGGAGGTGCTGGAACTCGATGCCGCGATGATGGTGTCGGAGCCGTCCGGCCCGGTCGCGGCGCCCGAGGTCGCGGCGCCCGAGGTCGCCGCTCCCGCCGCGCCGTCGGCCGTGCTGGCGCCTGCCACGTCCGTGCCGCCGGAGCCGTCGCCCTTGGGCTCCCCGGGCCTCGTCGGTCCGGCGACCGAAGCCGCCGCGGCGAGTTCGGTCGCGGCGCTGCTGCGCACGCTGGCCTCCGATCGCGCCTTGCAGGTGCGCAGCACCGGTCCGACGATCGAGGAGCTGGTGCGTCAGGGCCTGCGACCGTTGCTCAAGGAATGGCTGGACGCAAATCTGCCGGCGCTGGTCGAACGCCTGGTGCGTACGGAGATCGAGCGCGTGGTCGGGCGGGCGATGCACTGATCCCGGCCCCCCGGCCCGGCGCCCGCCGCCGGAAACGCGCGCGGCGACAACCTCTCGTTCACCGATTTCTGGCAGGACGCCGCGATGGCGCGGATCCTGACCTGTCTGCTGCTGCTCGGCCTGCTGGACGGGTGTGCCCCCGGCAGGTCCCCGCTGGCGGGCGACGCGCCGCCGGCCCTGCCGCCCGCGCCCTATTGCACGCGCAGTCTGGCCGATGTGGATTGCTGGCGCGATCCGCGCCGGCTGGCCGACCGCCCGCCGCAGGTGGCCGACGGCGGCTGGCAGGCGCCCGCGCTCGGCCACCGGCACGGCCCCGAACCTGGCCCCAAACCTGGCCTGGGGCGCCGGGGCGGCCTGCCGCGCCCCGGACAGGCCGCGGCGGTGGGAACGGCGGCGGGCCGCACCGGCCGGACGCCTGCCTCCGCCGTTGCCCGGCCGCCCGCGCCCGCCGCGGCGCCCGCGCATCCCCGGTCCGCGGAACCGGTGCCTCCGGGCGGTGGCTGAGCGGCTTGCGCGGCCCCCCACGGCTGCGCCAGTTTGCCGCCTCCCTCCTCCGACTCCGGCTCGAAAGCGTCCCATGACCTCCGCTCCGGCGGCCCCGCCTCCCAAGCGCCGTTCCCGTCCCCGCCGCCCGGCCGCGCCGGAGGCGGGGGAGGCGGCAGCGCCCAGTGTCGCGCCCCTCGGTGTCCCGCCCCCCGGTGTCGCGCCCCTTGGGGCACCCGCCGGGCTGTTTGCGGCCGACCCCGACCCCGCCCCGACCGGGTTCATCTCCGGGCCCGCCGTCCCGCCGCTGTTTGCGCCGCTGGCCACGCCGCGCCTGACGCTGCGCCCGTTGGTGGCGGCGGATGCCGCCGCGCTGCACCGGCTGGTCAACGACTGGGAGGTCTCGCGCAGCCTGTCGGCGGTGCCGTTTCCCTATCCGCGCGAACTGGCCGACCAGTGGATCGCCTCGACGCGGCGGGAGATCGCCGCCGGCACCGCCTACCACCTCGCGGTGACGGGGCAGGAGGGGGAGCGGGAACTCCTGGTGGGCGTGGTCGGGCTGCGGGTGGAAGCGAAAACCCGCGCCGGGCGGCTCGGCTACTGGGTCGGCCGGCGCTTCTGGCGGCACGGCGTCGCGGCCGAGGCAGCCGGGCGGCTGGCGCGCTGGGCGCTGGCGCATCTCGACCTCGATCGGCTGGAAGCCTCGGTCGCGACCGACAACGCCGCGTCGATCGCGGTGCTGCGCCGGATCGGCTTCCGCCAGACCGGCACCGGGACCGAGGCCTTCGCCGCCCGCGGCGGCAAGCATCCGGTGCTGCGCTTCACCGCCACCCGCGACGACCTGTTCGGGGAGGCCGGGGCGACGCCCGATCCGGTGGCGATGGTTTCTGTCCCGGGACCCGGCGAGGCCCCCGCGGCCGGCGCGACCGCCTCCCGGCCGCTGTCCGCGGCGGTCGGCGCGGGCACGAAGCCGCTGCTGCTGGTGGCGGCCTGCGCGC
>JAJZVS010000035.1 GCA_021845555.1 Pseudomonadota bacterium | reverse complement strand
TCTAGGTGGTCGGCTCGGCGTGAATGCCATGGCTGCGTCCGACCGTCAGCGTGTGCTTGTGCTCGAACGCGCGCGTCTTTAGCGCCGCCAGCACCGCGTCCAGGTCGGCGGCCAGCAGGTCGGTGGCCTGGGTCAACTGGACCGAGAGGCAGGTGTCCAGCACGTCCGAGCTGGTCATGCCCTGATGGACGAACCGGCTGTCCGGGCCGATCGCCTCGGCGAGCCAGGTCAGGAAGGCGATCACGTCGTGACGGGTCTCGCGCTCGATCGCGTCGATCCGTTCCAGATCCTCGGCGGTGATCCGCGCCACCTTGGCGGCGCCGCGTTCGCGGATGGTGCGCGCGGCTTCCGCGGGGATGGCGCCGACGCGGGCCATCCCCTCGGCGGCGAGGGCTTCGATCTCGAACCAGATGCGGTAGCGGTTCTCGGGCGCCCAGATGGCGGCCATGGCGGGACGGGAGTAGCGGGGGACCATCGGCGGGCCTATTTCTGCTGCGATGCGGTGGAGCTAGACCGCGTCCGCCGGCGCTTGGCAAGGCCACGCCGGGCAACGCCGGAAGGACCGCCCCGCATGCCGTTCTCGCTGTCGCCCGAGTTTGCCGCGGAACTGGCAGCCCTGGGTCAGGTGGTGCTGATCGACGTGGCGCTGGCCGGGGACAACGCGGTGGTGGTGGGTCTCGCGGTGGCCGGGCTGCCGGCACCGCGGCGGCGGCTGGCGATCCTGCTCGGGATCGGCGGCGCGACCGTCATCCGCATCGGCTTCGGGCTGGTGGCGCTCGATTTGCTGCAGATCCTGGGGCTGCTGCTGGCGGGCGGGGTCCTGCTGCTGTGGGTGGCCTGGAAGATGTACCGCGAACTCCGGACCGGCGGGCGACACCCGGCCGGAGGGGCGGCGCGGTCGAAGACGCTGGCGCAGGCGATGGGCCAGATCATCCTGGCGGATGTGTCCATGAGCCTGGACAACGTGCTGGCGGTGGCCGGCGCGGCGGGTGGGCATGGGCGCGTGCTGATGATCGGGCTGGCGCTGTCGGTGGCGCTGATGGGGCTGGCGGCCGATCTGATGGCCCGGATGCTCGACCGGCAGCGCTGGATCGCCTGGGTGGGACTGGCGATCGTGCTGTTCGTCGCGCTGCGCATGGTCTGGGAGGGCGCGCACCAGGTCGCGGGGGCGATGTGAGGCGGGGCGCGGCTGGCCGGCGCACCCGCTGGCGGATGCAGTCACGGCAGGGCCAGATAGTCTGCCGGGCGCAGGATGCGAATGCCCCGCCACGGATCGAGCACGAGAAGGTCGCTGTCGCCGCTGACGATGACTCCCGCTCCCGACGCGAGAGCAAGTTCGAGATACTTGTCATCCTTCGGGTCTCGGCAGTCGGCGACGCGCTCGGCGGGATCAAACCAGACCGCCGCGCCGCGGAGGGCGGCCAGCAATCCGGCACGCCGCTCGGGAGGGATGGCGCGGGCGAACGCCGGGCGGGCAAGAACCTCGGAAATTTCCCCATCGACGGCGGCGGAGAGCGCGAACACGTCTGTTTCCTCGGCGCGCAGGAATGCGAGCGCCGGCACGCTGTCCGCCTTCAGCGCCGCGCTCACCACGGCAGAGGCGTCGAAAACGATCACTCCACGGTGCGACCGGCACGACGCTCGGCGTTGTAGGCGGCCAATTCGGCATCGATGTCCGCGTCGGTCAGACCAGCGGCGCGAGCAGCCGATCGCATCTCGTCGATCGCCCGGGCGAGGGGGCTCGGGCCGGGATGGGGATGCAGGATCCGGCTGACCAGGCGCCCGACCGCTTCCCGGTTGCGCGCATCGGAGAGCGCCGCCGCCGCATCGGGATCGACCGGGATGGTGACATCCACGGTGGCATTCATTCAGACCTCCCGCGACCCGCCTGCGCTTCCAGCAGGCCCATATATCCCCCTTTTGCGGACCGGGCACGGGAAAAGCGCCGCCACCCCGTCCTTGCATGCGGCGCCGACCTCGCCTAAATTGCTTGTTTCCCCCCAGGATTGCCCGGAGTTTCCCAAGCATGGCGCGCGTCACCGTCGAGGACTGCATCGAGAAGGTGCCGAACCGCTTCGAGCTCGTGCTGCTCGCCGCCCAGCGTGCGCGCAACCTCTCGCGCGGGGAGGAGCTCACGCTCGACCGCGACAACGACAAGAACCCGGTGGTGGCGCTGCGCGAGATCGCCGATGAGACGATCGAGCTGCCGAAGCTCGAACTCGACCTCATCAAGTCGCTGTCCCGCGCGCCCGAGCCGGAACCAGCCGATGAGGAAGTGCTCGATCTGATCCCGACGGACCAGAACATCTTCGGCCTGCAGGACGTGACGGCCGAGGAAGAGACGATGACCCTGCCGGCCGAGAACGAGGAGATGTCGCCCGAGGATCTCGAGGCGGCGATCGAGGCGGAACTCGGCGGCCGGCGCCGCTGAGCCACCGGTGAGCGCGGGCGCCCCCGGACTCCCGGTCCCAGCGCCCGTCTCCGCGCCCGAAGGCGTGGCCGTACCCGAACCGCTGGCGACGGCAGCCATCCAGACCGCCTCGCCGCCCCGCCGCGCCCAGGCGCCCGAGGAACCGGCGCCGCGCGCGCCGCGCCCGCCGATCATCCGCCAGTTCGAGCTGACCGAAAAAGTCCACGCCTACGACCCCAAGGCCGACACCGGCCTGATCGACGCCGCCTATGTGCTGGCGATGCAGGCGCACGGCGCGCAGCGGCGCGACAACGGCGACCCGTATTTCACCCATCCGGTCGCGGTCGCCGATATCCTGGCCGGCTACCGTCTGGACACCGCCTCCATCGTCACCGGCCTGCTGCACGACGTGATCGAGGACACGCCGGTCAAGCTGGCGGAGATCGAAACCCGGTTCGGCCGCGAGATCGCCGCGCTGGTCGATGGCGTCACCAAGCTCACAAGGCTCGAACTGCAATCGGACCGCACCAAGCAGGCGGAGAACTTCCGCAAGCTGGTGCTGGCGATGAGCCGCGACATCCGCGTGCTGCTGGTCAAGCTCGCCGACCGGTTGCACAACATGCGGACGCTCCATTTCGTCCGCGACGCCGACCGGCGCAAGCGCATCGCGCGCGAGACGATGGAGATCTACGCCCCGCTCGCCGAACGCATCGGCATGGTGCGGGTGAAGGAGGAATTGCAGACGCTGGCCTTCGCCCAGCTCGAACCGGAAGCCTTCGATACCATCCAGGCGAGGCTCAACTTCCTGCGCGGCCAGGGCGCGGACGTGATCGAGGAGGTGCGCCGCGAGCTGCGCCAGGTCTGCGAGGCAAGCGGCGTCACCGTGCTCGAAGTGACGGGGCGGGAGAAGTCGCCGTTCTCGATCTGGGAGAAGATGCAGCAACGGAACGTGGCGTTCGAGCAGCTGTCGGACATCATGGCGTTCCGCATCGTGGTGCCGAACAAGGAGGCCTGCTACGCCGCGCTGGGCGCCATCCACTCCGCCTATCCGGTGATCGCGGGGCGCTTCAAGGACTACATCTCCACCCCGAAGTCGAACGGCTATCAGAGCCTGCACACCGGCGTGACGTTGCGCGAGCCGCGCAACCAGAAGATCGAGATCCAGATCCGCACCCAGGACATGCACGACATCGCCGAAGCCGGGGTGGCGGCGCACTGGCTGTATAAGCAGCCGGATGCGGCCGATGCCGCGCCGCGCGACCTGCACCAGTTCCGCTGGGTGCAGGACCTGCTGGAAATCCTGGAGAACTCGGCCGCGCCGGACGAATTCCTCGAGAACACGAAGCTCGAGCTCTACGGCGACCAGGTCTTCTGCTTCACCCCCAAGGGTCAGCTGATCCAGATGCCGCGCGGGGCGACGCCGGTCGATTTCGCCTATGCGGTGCACAGCCACGTGGGCGATGCCTGCGTCGGCGCCAAGGTGAACGGGCGGCTCATGCCGCTGCGCTACCAGCTGCAGAACGGCGACCAGGTCGAGATCATGACCTCCCGCGGCGGCACGCCCTCGCCGCAATGGGAGCGCTTCGTCGTCACCGGCAAGGCGCGCGCGCGCATCCGCCGCTTCGTCCATCAGCAGCAGCGCCAGGAGCATCTCGATTCCGGACGCGCCGAACTCGCCAAGGCGTTCCGCAGCGCCGGGGTGGACGGCTCGGAGAAGGCGCTGGAGCCGGCGCTGAAGACGCTCAAGTTGGGCAGCGTCGAGGAACTGGCGATCGCCGTCGGCAACGGCAACATCGGCGCCAAGGACGTGGTGCACGCCGCCTATCCGGAACTCCGCCAGACGCCGCGCGCGCCGCGCGTGGTGGCCGGGCTGCCGCCGCGCCCGGCCGCGCGGGCGGACCGGCTGGACGGGCAGATGCCGATCACCGGGCTGATCCCCGGCATGGCGTTCCACTTCGCCGGCTGCTGCCATCCGGTGCCGGGCGATCCGATCGTCGGCATCGTCGCCACCGGCAAGGGCGTCACCATCCACGCGCGGGACTGCCAGACGCTGGCCGGTTTCGCCGCCACGCCCGAGCGCTTCATCGAGGTCGGCTGGAACCTCGCCGCCGCCGGCCCCGGCGGCAAGGGGGTGGCGGCGCACACCGCGCGGATCGGCGTGATCGCCGACAACACCCCCGCCGCGCTGGCGGAGATCACCAACACGCTCGCCAAGCACGAGGGCGTCGTGGCCAATCTGAAGATCGTCAACCGGCAGATGGATTTCATCGAGGTGCTGGTCGATGTCGATGTGCGCGACCTCGGTCATCTGGCCAAGGTGATCGCCGGGTTGCGCGGCGCCGGCGGCATCAAGAGCGTCGAGCGGGCGAAGGGCTGAGAGTTTGTGAACGAATGCCCGTTTCGCGCGATTTTCCGGAGAAGACACCAATGATTCCAGCGGGGATTCCAGCGGGCGTTCTTTCACAAGTTCGATTTCTTTACAGGCTCTGAGCCGATGGCGTGCGACGGACGGGCATGATCCTCGGCCTGGGCAGCGACATCTGCGACATCCGCCGGATCGAGGCGGCGATCGCCCGCCACGGCGACCGGTTCCTCGAACGCGTGTTCACCCCGCTCGAGCGGGAAAAGGCGCTGCGCCGGACCGAACGGATCCGCGCCGGGACCTTCGCCAAGCGCTTCGCGGCAAAGGAGGCGGCGGCCAAGGCGCTGGGAACCGGGTTCCGCCGCGGCGTGTTCTTCTCCGACCTCGGCGTGGTGAACCTGCGTTCCGGCCAGCCCACGCTGCACATGACGGGCGGCGCGGCGGCCAGGCTGGCGGCGATCACCCCGCCGGGGATGGAGGCGCAGGTGGCGCTGACCATGACCGACGAGTATCCCTACGCCTTCGCCCAGGTCATCATCTCCGCGGTCATCATTTCCGCCGGGCCGCCGCCGGCGCCGTGAGGCGGGCGGCGAGGGGCGGAACAGGAGAGGCCCATGCCGGAGACGCATCTGCTGGCCGCGTTCGTCGCCGCCGTTCTGGTGATGATGATGATCCCCGGGCCGAACGTGGCGCTGATCGTCTCCAACAGCCTCGCCCATGGATCGCGCTACGGGCTGCTCACGGTGGCGGGCACCAGTTCGGCGATGGTGGTGCAGCTTTCGCTCACCGCGCTCGGCATGGCGCAGCTGCTCGGCGGGCTCGGGCTTTGGTTCGACCGGTTGCGCTGGGTGGGCGTGGGCTATCTGCTCTATCTCGGCATCCGCCAGTGGCGCGCGCCGCCCATGGACCTCTCCCGCGTGCCGGCCGGGCCGAAATCCGCGCGCCGGCTCTACGCGCGGGCGTTCCTGGTGTCCTTCACCAACCCAAAGACGCTGGTGTTCTATGGCGCGTTCTTCCCGCAGTTCGTCACCCCCGGCCGCGCGCTGGACAGCCAACTCGGCGTGCTGTGCGCGTGCTTCCTGGGGATCGCGCTCTGCATCGACAGCCTGTGGTCGCTGCTCGCCGGGCGGGCGCGCGCGCTGCTGGCGGGGCGCGGGACGCTGCGGAACCGCCTGGGCGGCGGCGCGCTGATCGGCGCCGGGCTGGCGCTGGCGGCGGCCCGCACGCGATGAGCGCATCGGGCGGCGCCGCCCGCGCAACGGGATTGCCCCGCCGCCGCCGCGGCGCGATGCTGGCAGCCAAACGGAGGATCGTTCCATGACCGCTGCGGGCTCCGCCTATGCCGCCACCGAGGCCGCCTGGCGCCGCGATCCCGAAGCCTGGTGGGCCGCCGCGGCCGAGGGGATTTCCTGGGACCGGCGCTGGGACCGCGTGTTCGACCCCGCCGAGGGCCCGTACGGCCGCTGGTTTCCCGGCGCGCGGCTGAACACCAGCTACAACTGCCTCGATCGCCACGTCGCCGCCGGGCGCGGCGATCAGCCGGCGCTGATCTGGGACAGCGCGATGGAAGGCCGGGTCGAGACCTTCACCTATGCCGGCCTGCGCGACCGGGTGGCGAAAGTGGCCGGCGCGCTGGCCGCGCTCGGCGTGCGCACCGGCGACCGGGTAGCGATCTACATGCCGATGGTGCCGGAGGCGGCGATCGCCATGCTCGCCTGCGCGCGCCTCGGCGCGATCCATTCGGTCGTGTTCGGCGGGTTCGCCGCCGCCGAACTCGCCGCGCGCATCGCCGATGCCCGCCCGCGGGTGATCGTCGCCGCGTCCTGCGGCCTCGAACCCGGCCGGACGGTCGCCTACAAGCCGCTGCTCGATGCCGCGCTCGCGCTGTCGCCGCACCAGCCCGAGGCCTGCCTGATCCTGCAACGCGACGCGCTGGCCGCGGCGCTCACCCCCGGGCGCGACCATGATTTCCGGGCCGCCGAGGCGGCCGCCGCGCCGCACGACCCGGTGCCGGTCGCGGCCACCGATCCGCTGTATATCCTTTACACATCCGGGACGACCGGCAAGCCCAAGGGCATCGTGCGCGACAACGGCGGGCATGCGGTCGCGCTGTGGCACTCGATGCGGATGATCTACGGCATCGACGCCGGCGAGGTGTTCTGGACCGCCTCCGACGTCGGCTGGGTGGTCGGGCACAGCTACATCGTCTATGCGCCGCTGCTGCGCGGGGCGACCTCGGTGATGTACGAAGGCAAGCCGGTCGGCACGCCCGACGCCGGGGCGTTCTGGCGCGTGATCGCGCAGCACAAGCCGAAGGTGCTGTTCACCGCGCCCACCGCGCTGCGCGCGATCAAGCAGCAGGACCCGGACGGCGCGCTGATCGCCCGGCACGATCTGTCCTCGTTCGAGGCGCTCTATCTCGCCGGCGAGCGCTGCGACCCGCCGACCGCGCTGTGGGCGGCGGAGAAACTTGCCCGCCCGGTGGTCGATCACTGGTGGCAGACCGAGACCGGCTGGCCGATCACCGCCGGGTTCCGCGGCCTCGGGCTGTTTCCGTTCAAGCCCGGCTCCGGCGGGCGGCCCTCGCCGGGCTACGACCTGCATGCGCTGGACGACAACGGCGCGGTCCTGCCGCGCGGGCAGACCGGCAATCTGTCGCTGCGGCTGCCGCTGCCGCCCGGCTGCGCGCCGACCTTGTGGGGCGACGAGGCCGGCTACCGCCGCGCCTACCTGGCGGATTTCCCCGGCTGGTACCGCAGCGGGGACGCCGGCAGCATCGATGCGGACGGCGACGTGTGGGTGATGGGCCGCACCGACGACATCATCAACGTCGCCGGCCATCGCCTGTCCACCGGGGCGATGGAGGAGGTGCTGGCGGCGCATCCGGACGTGGCGGAATGCGCCGTGATCGGGGCGGCGGACGCGCTGAAGGGCCAGGTGCCGCTCGGGCTGGTCGTGCTGAAGGCGGGCGCGAACCGGATCGAGGCAGATGTGGCGGCCGAACTGGTCGCGCTGGTGCGCGAGCGGATCGGCCCGGTGGCGGCGTTCAAGGACGCCCGCGTCGTCAAGCGCCTGCCGAAGACCCGCTCGGGCAAGATCCTGCGCGCCACGATCCGCGCCCTGGCGGATGGGCAGACGCCGGTGGTGCCGGCCACGATCGAGGACCCGGCGGCGCTGGACGAAGTGGGCGCGGTGCTGCGGGGCTGAGGGCTTGCGAACGAACGCCCAGGATGCCGCGCCGCCGCCTCATCGATTGATCAGTGCGGCAGGCCCGCGAGCATCAGCGAAAGTGCCAGCGTGGCGGCGGCGATCGCGACGGCCAGCACTAACGGCGCGACGTGGTGGTGACCGGAATCGGCAAGACGGTGCAGGGTTTCGCCGGACATGATGTTTCCTCCCATGGTCGGATCGATCGCGGTCGGATCGATCGGGCGAGGCTGCCGGGCGGCCGGCGCGGTCTCATTGACCTGAATCAAAGCGGCAGCGGGGCTGTCCTTTCCGGGCGCGCCGAAGCCGTCGCGACGGCGACACTCCGTCACATCGAGGCCTTGTTTCCGCCACACCGGGCAGGTTCACTCGGCATGTCCGGATCGTGGAGTACCCCCATGAGAGCACACGACTTCCGCCGCCTGGCGCTCGCTCACGAACTGCTGGCCCGGGCGGTGCCCGCGGCGCCGTTGCCGGTGCGGCAGACGCTGCCCGGCGACCCGGGCGCCTGGGCCCCGAGCTTGCGTGCGGGCATGGCCTCGCGCGATCCGGCGGGAGCCGGCCTTGGGTTCGACGCATCGGTGCCGGTCCCGCCCGAGGCGGCGCTCGGCCTGATGTGACCTCGCCTGAAGTGCCCGGTCGGCCGGCCGCTCAGCCGGCGGCGCGCCGCCGCGGAAGGGCCAGCATCGGCCCATAGAACACGGCGAACAGCCCGAACGCCCCGCACCATCCCGCCCCGGCGAGGGCCAGGGCCGCCAGATACGCCCCCGGCCCGCCCAACGGCACCGCCAACGGGGCGGCCACCCGCAGCACCGCGGCCACGGTGATCAGCGCATAGATCGCGGTGGTACCCGGATCGGCCTGGAGCGGCCGGCCGGCGTGGCCACGGGTGGCGCGCGTCATCATCGCCAGCGTCATGGTGCCGATCGCGCCGACGGTGAGCGCGTGCAACGCCGCGGTGGGCGGCAGCACGGGCAGCAGCGTGGCGCCGCCCAGCAGCAGCAGGCCGAAGCCGAGCCAGAAATAGCCGAGGTGCAGCACGAGCAGCAGCGGTTCGGACCAGGTGGCGGCGCCGCGCCAGCGCGCCAGGCGGATCAGCAGCGCGCTTCCCGCCAGCACGCAGGCCAGCGCGGTCGCCCGGCTATCGGGCCGGACCACCCAGGCCAGCAGGGCGATCACGGTGAGCGCCAGAGCGGTGCGATCGATGCCGGAGAAAGGGGCCGGCATCCTCCCGTCCGGGGTGCGCCGCGCCAGCCAGTTGCGGGTGAAGCTCGGCACCACCCGCCCGCCGATCAGGCTGATCAACCCGAGCAGCGTCGCCAGCCCGAGCCGATTGCCGATCCCGCCGCCGGGACCGAGATCGAGCGCGGGGACGCCAAGCGCGCCGGCGTGCACCAGCGCGTTGCCGATCAGCAGCAGCGACAGCGCCGCCACCACCGGCAGGTTGCGCCAGTTGCGCCCGGCCAGGATTTCCCGCGCCACCACGGCAAGGAAGGCGGCGGGAAAGGCGAGATCGACCACCGCGGCCGGGACTACGCCGATCGCCCCGGAGGCCATCACCGCCACGCGCCCCGCCAGCCAGAGGCCCACGAGGCCGCCGAGCGGCCAGCCTTGCAGCGGTAGCCTCCCCGTCCAGTTCGGGATGGCGGTGAGCAGGAAGCCGGCGACGACGGCGGCGGCGAAGCCGAACACCATCTCGTGCACGTGCCACACCAACGGCGGCAGGGCGGTTGGCAGGCTCGCGTCCCCGGCGAAGACGGCGAGCCAGAGCGGCAGCGCGACCGCGGCCCAGAGTGCGGCGAGCAGGAAGAATGGCCGGAAGCCGGCGGACAGCAGGGCGGGCCCCTGCCAGGTCCGGTATCGCGGGATCGCGGTCACGATACCCTCCGCCAGGCACGAGCGCCGCTGCGAGGGGCGGGCGCGGACGGAGCGGGGAAGGGGGATGGGGGTGGCATGGCGGAGTCGATCCTGGATCTGGGCGGGACAAAACTGGGGGGTTCGGCCGAATAAAGCAATATACAAAATACCAATTTATGCCCCCCCCTTGAATCGGCGCTGCCACCCGGAAATGGTCGCGGTTTGGTATCTATTCTCGGAATAGTCCCGATCAGCGGAATTTTCCGGGGTAATTTTCGCCCGCAACGCAGGCCCGTTGTCACCATTATCGCCAAAATGGGATATTGACACTATAAAAGAGACATCCTATGTAGGCTCAGTCAGGGCAGAACCTGGCGACGGAGGATCCAGACATGGTTGGAAGAGCAGGACGGCGCTCTCCCTGGTTGCTCGCACGGTTCGCGCCGATGCTTCCCTACGAAAGCCAGCAGACGAGCTATGCGGCGATGCCCGTTCAGCAGGATCGGCGCACCGTGCTGCGCCGGCGGATGGCGGACAAGGTCGAAACCTCCCTGCATGTGGCCTGCGCCTCCGGCGATCTCGCGGTGGCGTCTCGCCTGCTCGGCGTGCTCGAAGGCCTGCAGGAACGCAGCCAGCGGCTAGTCCGCACCGATCGCCGCGCCGCGAGCCTGGCCGTGGCGCGGGGCCGGCGCACAATCCATGCGCTGGCAGCCGCCAGCATGGTGGCGGAAGGGTAAATCGGCTCGGGCGGGCGGAGCGGCTCAGCCGCCGTTCCGCGCCTCGGCGATCAGCGCTTCCGCCTCGGTCCGATCGGTGCCCAGCGCCTGCGCCGCGACCTCCTGGGCAAAGCCGGCACGGGCCAGAACCCCGAGTTCCTTGCGCCGGGTCAGCGCATCCGCCTCGCCCGCCCGGAACGGTCCCAGCCGGCGACGCCGGGCCTGAAGCAGCGCCGCGACAAGCTCCGCCCCAGGCTCGGCCGGCAGCGCCGCGCGAGCCGTCTCCCGCGCAACCCCCTTGGCCGCCAGATAGGCGGCGATCGCCTGGCGCGATCGTCCCGCCCGCGTGAGCGATCGGGCCCGCGCGGCGGCGAATTCCGCGTCGTTCAACGCCCGCGCGGCGGCCAGCCGTGCCACCACCGCGCGTGCCGCCGCCCGCGCCGCGGCCACCGTCTCTGCCACCGCGTCGGCCCCCATCGGAGCTGGCATGTCCGCTCCGGCCGCGCCCCCCTGCCCGCCCCCCTGCGCGCCCCCCTGCGCGCGCGCCCAGCGGTCGATCCGCCGGTCCAGCACGCGGCGCAGCCCGGCTTCCGTCGCCGCGTAGCGGGTCAGATGCGTCAGCGCCGCCTCGTGCAGCGCCGCCTCGCTGACCCGGGTCGCGTCGGGGGGAGAAGCAGCGCGGCGGGAGGGCGGCATGATCGCCTACCCGAAGCGGCGCGGATCGATCGCCGCGAGCACCGCCTCCGACACCGCGGGCGTCCGGTCCGCGACCAGGTCCGCCACCAGCCGCCCGGCCGCCGGCGCGGTCTGGATGCCGTAACCGCCCTGGCCGACGCACCAGAAGAACCCCTCCCCTGCGCCGTCGCGGCCGAACGCCAGGCTGCGGTCCGGGGTGAAGGTCCGCAGCCCGGCCCAGGCCCGCTCCACCCGCCGCACCGGGATTGCCAGCGCCTGCTGCATGCGGTCGATGCCGATCGCCACGTCCAGTTCGTCCGGCTGCACGTCCTGCGGCGTCATCGGCGTCTCGTCGGCCGGGGAGACCATCAGCCGCGTGCGCGCCTCCGGCCGGGCATACCAGCTGTGGCCCACGTCGTTCACCAGCGGCCAGTCGGCCACGTCGTAGGGCGAAGGATCGACGATCGCGGCGGTGCGCCGGCAGGGCACCAGGCCGAGCGGGCGCAGCCCGGCGGCGGCCGCGACCTCGTCGCCCCAGGCGCCGGCGGCGTTGACCAGGACCTTGGCGCGGAACAGGTCGCCGGCGCTGGTTTCGACCTCCCACACCCCGGCGCGGCGGGCGATCCGCCCGGCACGATGGCGCAGCGCCAGCGCCCCGCCGGCACGGCGGAGTTGGCGCAGGAACCCCTGGTGCAGGGCGGCGGCGTCCATGTCGAACGCGTCGTCCTCGATCGCGGCGGCGGCGGCGTAGCCGGGGCGCAGCGCGGGGACCAGGGCGGCGATCTCGGCAAGCGCGGCCTCGCGCAAGCCGCTTCCCTCGGCCAGCATCGCCGCCAGCGCCGCGGTCTGGTCCGGCGGGGCGAGGAACACCACCGCGCGGCGGCGCATCAGCGGGTGTTCGGCGAAGCCCGCGGGGGGCGTCTCGAAGAACGGGCGCGACAGCCCGGTCAACGCGCGCACGTCGGGCGGGCCGTAATTCAGGATCCAGATCGCCGCCGAGCGGCCGGTGGTGTGGTAGCCGGCCTGCTCCTCGGCTTCCAGCAGCGCCACCCGCCGGTCGGCGGCGAGCGCGGCGGCGGCGGACGCCCCGGCGATGCCGGCGCCGATCACCACCGCGTCGAAATCCTGCGTGTCCATCCGCCGGGCGCCCAAAGGGGGTTAAAGGGGGGGGGGGGTTACGGGGTGATCGTCTGGAGGACCTCGAAACCCTCGAACTCGGGATGGCCGAGATACAGCGGGCGGTTCTGCCCGGCGTTGCGATGGGCGGCGCGGAACGCCTCGGAATTGGTCCACGCCTCGAAATCCGCCCGCGACCGCCAGATCGTGTGCGAGGCATACAGCACGTGGTCGTCCCGCTCCGGTCCCCGGGCCAGATGGAACTCGACGAATCCCGGCACGCCCGCCAGATGGCTGTCGCGTCCGATCCACACCTGCTCGAACGCCGCTATGGCGTCCGGCAGCACCTTGAACCGGTTCATGGCGATGAACATGCGTGGCCCCTCTGTCGCATCCGTTGCCCCTGCTCTACTCTTGCTGGCCTTCCCTGACCACTTCTTGCTGACCTCGGACCCATGGCCGGACATTCCCAGTTCAAGAACATCATGCATCGCAAGGGCGCGCAGGATGCGCGGCGCGCCCGGCAGTTCGCGCGGCTGATCCGCGAAATCACCGTCTCCGCCCGCCAGGGTCTGCCCGACCCGGCGTCCAACCCGCGGCTGCGCGCCGCGGTGACGGCGGCGCGGCAGGCGAACATGCCGAAGGACACGGTCGATCGCGCGATCAAGAAAGCCGCCGGCGCCGGCGCCGGGGACGACTATGTGGAGGTCCGCTACGAGGGTTACGGCCCGGCGGGCGTCGCCGTGATCGTCGAGGCGCTGACCGACAACCGCAACCGCACCGCGTCCGACGTGCGCTCCGCCTTCGCCAAATACGGCGGCGCGCTGGGGGAGACCAATTCGGTCAGCTTCCTGTTCGCCCGCCTCGGCGTGATCCGCTACCCGGCGGCGGCCGCCGATCCCGATGCGATGCTGGAAGCGGCGATCGAGGCGGGGGCGGAAAATGCGGAGAGCGACGCCGAGGGCCACGAAGTGACCTGCGCGGTGGAGGATTTCTTCGCCGTGCGCGACGCGCTGGAAGCCCGCTTCGGGGAGCCCGAGAGCGCCCGGCTGGAGTGGCGCCCCGCCACCACGGTAGCGCTCGACGAGGATCGGGCGGCGGCGCTGCTCAAGCTGCTGGACGCGCTGGACGAGAGCGAGGACGTGCAGAACGTCTGGGCGAATTTCGAAGTGGCCGAAGGGGTGATGGAGCGGCTGTCGGCCTAGGCGGCTCGGGGGCCAGGCGCATGAACGAGGCTTCCGACGCGCCGTTGCTGCCCTTCGCCTCGGAGCTCCGCCGGCGTCCCGGCAAGAGCGACGCCGCGTATGGTCTGTCGCCCGAGGGCGTGGAGGCCGATCGCCGCGGATGAGCGCCGGGCGCCGGTGGGCGGTCCGGCGCTGCTGGGGAGGTGGTCAATCGCCCTCGTCGTCGTCATCCTCGTGACCCCAGGGCGCGGCATAGACGGGCGCGGCATAGTAGGGCGGCGGGGGCGGCGGGTAATAGGCCGGCGGCGGCCGATAATAGTATGCCCGCGGCGGCGGGGCGTAATACGCCGGCGGCGGAGGGGCTGCCACGAAGCCGGGGCCGAAGGAGAAATTCAGGCCCCAATGGCCGAAGTCGTCGTCATCCGCCCGGGCGGTGGTGGCGAGACCGAGGATCACGCCCCCGGCGAGGGCCGCGAGAACCAAAGACCGTAAGCGCATGGCGGGCCTCCTGTGTGAACCGAGGCGCCCATCGGGCCGCGCGCGCGTGGCGGGAAAGCGGCCGATCCTTGGCAAAGCGGCGTCATCACGGGGTTGTGTGGGGCCCGTCCCGCCGCCAGACGCGAACCGGCTGCATGAGGTGGCCGGAGACATGCAGGCCGCCCGCTCCTGTCCGTCCATGACCACCGACCCTTGTGAGCCGGCACGGAATGGACGAGCCTGAGCTTGCTACGTGGCGATCGGAGAAGACATGTCGCTCATCCATCATGTGGTAACCGGCGCGGGCCGTCCGCCGATCGTGTTCGTGCATGGATTCGCCTGTGCGCACACCGACTGGGAGGCGCAGGTCGCCCATTTCTCGCCGCGCCATCGGACCGTCGCCGTCGATCTGCGCGGGCATGGGGCGAGTCCGGGCACCGCCGCCGAATGCTCGATCGAGCGCTACGGCGCCGATGTGGCCGAGGTCATGCGCGCCCTGGCCCTGCCGCCCGCGGTCCTGGTCGGCCACAGCATGGGCTGCCGCGTCGTGACCGAGGCCGCGTTGCAGGCGCCGGCACAGACCGCCGGGGTCGTGCTGGTGGACGGCAGCCAGTTCGCCCCCGCCATGGAAGCCGTGCTGGCGCAGCGTTTCGCCACGCCGGACGGCTACGCGACGATGACCGAGGGCATGTTCCGCAACATGTTCACGACCCGGAGCGACCAGGCGATGGCCGCCGCCGTCGTGGCGCGCGCGGCGCGCCTGCCGCGCGCGATCGGCGAGAAAATGCTGCGGGATATGCAACGCTATGATGCCGGGCGCTTCACCGCCTCGCTGGCCGGTCTGCGCGTGCCGGTGATGGCGGTGCAGGCGACCTACAGCAACGAGAAGCGCGAGCGGCGGCCGTTGCGCGAGGGACAGGACACGCCCTACCTCGACATGCTGCGGGCAAGCATTCCGTCCGTCCGCGTGGAGATCATCCCCGATACGGGCCATTTTCCGCAGCTCGACGACATCGCGCGGACGAACGCGCTGATCGGGAGTTTCGTCGCGGCGCTGCCGGGCGGGTGACCGGAGGGGGTGCGCGCCGATCAGTAATCGCACGGAGATCGGGCGGGGGGCAGGTTCGGATCCCCGACGGGGTGTTATGCCATCCGCTGTTTTCGTGGGGGGAGTGGTGGGCGCAGTAGGACTCGAACCTACGGCCCGCTGATTAAGAGTAAGCAAAAAGGGTCCGCCAGA
>JAJZVS010000463.1 GCA_021845555.1 Pseudomonadota bacterium | reverse complement strand
CGTGGCCGCCGCGCGCGGCGGCGGGGTGCTGGCCGCGCCGCCGCCGGCGCTCGACCTCGCGCAACCGGGCGCGGAGCGGCGCCTGGCGGCCTGGCTGGCCGGCGGCGCGCGGCAGGGGTGACTCCCGCCAAGGGGTGACTTCCCCTTACGGCTCGGCTAGTACGCGCGCCTGAGACAACGGAACCGGCAATTATCAAGCCGGCCCACCCCCGACAGCGACCAGGAACACACGAGGCCCAAATGCGCGTTTCCCAGCGAGTGAAGAAGATCCTCGATTGGTATGAGGGCGATCCGCCCGGGGTGAAGGCGAACCTCGCCCGCATCCTGATGCACGGCAAGCTCGGCGGCACCGGCAAGGTCGTGATCCTGCCTGTCGATCAGGGGTTCGAGCACGGACCCGCGCGCAGCTTCGCGCCCAACCCGGCGGCCTACGATCCGCACTACCACTATCAGCTGGCGATTGACGCCGGGCTGTCCGCCTACGCCGCGCCGCTCGGCATGATCGCCGCCGGGGCGGATACCTACGCCGGCGCGCTGCCCACCATCCTGAAGCTGAACTCGTCCAATTCGCTCGCCACCAGCAAGGACCAGGCGGTGACGGCGGGGGTGAAGGACGCACTGCGCCTGGGGTGCGCCGCCATCGGCTTCACCATGTATCCGGCCAGCGAGCACGCCTTCGACCAGATGGAAGAATTGCGCGACCTCGCCGCCGAGGCGAAAGCCTCCGGCCTCGCGGTGGTGGTCTGGAGCTACCCGCGCGGCCCGGCGCTGGACAAGAACGCGGAAACCGCGGTCGATATCTGCGCCTATGCCACGCACATGGCGGCGCTGATGGGGGCCACCATCATCAAGGTGAAGCCGCCCACCGCGCATATCGGCCTGGAAGCGGCGCGCAAATCCTACGAGAAGATCGATATCTCCACCCTGCCGAAGCGGGTCGAGCACGTCATGCAGTGCGCCTTCAACGGCAAGCGCGTGGTGGTGTTTTCGGGCGGCGAGGCCAAGGGTCTCGATGCCGTGTTCGAGGAGATCAAGGGCCTGCGCGACGGCGGCGCCAGCGGTTCCATCATCGGACGCAACACGTTCCAGCGGCCGAAGGACCAGGCGCTCGATATGCTCGGCAAGGTGATCGACATCTACCTGGGCAAGGACTGAGAGCGATGGCGGCGCACGAGACCGGCTGCCGGGTCTATCTGATCACGCCCGAACGGTTCGACCTCGCGCGCTTCCCCGACCTGCTCGCCGCCGCGCTGGACGCGGACGACGTCGCGGCGGTGCAGCTGCGGCTGAAGGAAGCCAGCGACGATACGTGGCGCCGCGCGAGCGACGCGCTGCGCCCGGTGACGCAGTCGCGCGACGTGGCGTTCCTGCTGAACGATCGCGCCGACCTCGTCGTCGCGACCGGCAGCGACGGCGTGCACGTCGGCCAGGAGGACATGCCGGCCCGGCAGGCGCGCGCGCTGATCGGCCCGGACCTCACGCTCGGCGTGACCTGCAAGGCCAGCCGCGACCTCGCGATGGCCGCCGGCGAGGACGGCGCCGACTACGTCGCCTTCGGCGCGTTCTACCCCTCGGGCTCGAAGGAAGTCACCACGCTCGCCGACCCCGAGATCCTGCGCTGGTGGTCGGACCTGATGGAACTTCCCTGCTGCGCGATCGGCGGCATCACGCCCCAGAACTGCGCGCCGCTGGTGCAGGCGGGCGCGGATTTCCTCGCGGTGATCGGCTGCGTCTGGAACCATCCCGACGGGCCGGGCGCCGGCGTGAAGGCCTTGAACGCGGCAATCGCGGCGGCCGCGTGATGGCAAGGCTCAGCGTCAACCTCAACAAGATCGCGCTCTTGCGCAACTCCCGCCATACCGGCGTGCCGGACGTGGTGCATTTCGCGCGCCTCGCGATCGACGCCGGGGCGCTGGGCATCACGGTCCACCCGCGCCCCGACGAACGCCACATCCGCCGCTCCGACGTCCCCGCGCTCGCCGCGGCACTGGCGCCGCACCGGCCGCGGATCGAACTGAATATCGAGGGCTACCCCGACGCGCGGCTGCTGGAGATCGCGGCCGACGCCCGGCCCAAACAGGTGACGCTGGTGCCGGACGCGCCGGACGCCTTCACCTCCGAACAAGGCTGGCAGCTCGACCCCGCGGAGATGGCGCTGGTGCAGCCGGCCATCGCGCGCCTGCACGCACAAGGCGCGCGGGTGATCCTGTTCATCGACCCCGATCCCACCGTCCTGGAGCGCATCGCCGCCACCGGCGCGGACGGGGTGGAAATCTATACCGGAAGCTACGCCGCCGCCTTCCGCGCCGGCACCGCCGCCACCGAACTCGAAGCCTGCGCCATGACCGCCCAGGCCGCCCGCGCGCGCGGCCTAGTGGTCAACGCCGGACACGACCTGAACCTGCGCAACATCCCGCCCCTGCTCGCCCGCACGCCGTTCCTGGCCGAAGCCTCGATCGGCCACGAACTCACCGCCGACGCCCTGGAACGCGGCTTCACCGCCACCGTCGCAGCCTACGCGGCAGCGCTCGGTGGGCGGGGGTAGGAAGGCCAGGGGGGCTTTGCCCCCCTGGACCCCCCACCAGGGGACTGGTCCCCTGGACCCCTCCGACGGCTTCGCCCCGAAGGGGGC
>JAJZVS010000462.1 GCA_021845555.1 Pseudomonadota bacterium | reverse complement strand
GCCGTCGTCGGTCAGTTCGGTGCGCAGCAGGTCGCGCCGGATCACGCGGTAGGGGGCGCGGCGGTCGTGTTCCCGCCAGCCGATCAGCGGCAGGCCGTCGTGATAGCCGCGGCGCGGGGCGAGCACGGTGATCCGCCCGCCGGCGTGCTGGGCAAGCATGTCGTACACCACCGCCGAGCCGCCGCGGACGGGGGGGAAATTGCTCGCGATCAGCAGCACCCGCCCGGCTTGGGACGGTGGGATGGCGGGACCGGTCCGGCTCAGCACGGCTGGGTTGCCGGGTCGGTCAGGAGATCCACAAGCTCCAGCGTGCCGGCGAAGCGGGTGGAAGCTTCGCCCGCCAGCCCGTCCAGCAGTGCCGACAGCCGGTCGTAGAATTGGTGCAGCTCCGCTTGCGATCCGACATACGGGTTGTGCCCGACGGCGAGGGAGGAGCTGTGGAAGCTGATGGTCAGCACGCTCCGCCCGTTCTCCGCCAACCGGTGTACCAGCCGGCGCATGGCCGCCGTATCGTTGCCCTCGGGCGAGAGGGTGATCCGTTCGGCGCAGCGGAGCCAAGACAAAACCGCGCGAGGCAGCGAGGCGGCGGGGCCGGCGACGGGGCGATAGAGCGCGGGGGCGAGCGCGCCGGCCCAGCCCACCACGTCGCGGCAGACCGGCAGTTCGAGCAGGCGGCGGGTGGCGCCGAACCAGAACGGGGCGGTGTCGAAATCCTGGAAGTCCGGCCCGCCCTCGTCGCCGAAATCGGTGCGCGGGGCGATCGAGGTGTCCACCACGAAGCCGTGCTTTTCCAGCAGTTCCACCGTCTGGCGGCCGAGGCCGTAGCGGCCGGCCTTGAACACCGCCGGCGGGAAGCCGAAGCAGGCTTCGAATTTCTGCTTCAGCGCGAGGATCTTCGCCTCCTCCAGCGCCGCCGGGAGGTTGAGGGGGAAGGACATGCGCCGGTCCGCCCCGCCGCCGAAGGGCGGGTTCACCCAGGGGTGCATCTGCACGCCGGCCAGGCACCGCCCGCGGTCGAGGTGGTGGCGCAGGAGCTTCACCGCGCCTGCGTCCTCCAGCACCGGGTAGGTCAGCAGGTAGGTGGGCTTCAGGGCGTAGGCGGCGAGGATCTCCTGCAACGGGCCGATCGCGTGCATGCAGGCGGTGGAATAGGCGGTGCCTTCCACCGGGCGGGCCCAGTTGAAATCCTCCTCGGCGTCCACGATCAGCGTGACCAGCTGCCGTCCGGCCGGCAGCGCGGCCGGCGCCGGGTTGGGGAAGGCGTCGTGGCCAGGAAGGGCGGACATGCCGTGCGCCGTTGGAACCAGGGCTGCGGGAGGGGAAGGACGGCGGGAGGTTAGCGCCGCGTTCCTTACGGCAATCCTACCATTCCGGGAAGCGCGGCACGAAACCGCCGCTCCGGCGCCGGCCCCGGGAGCCGGCACCGGGGGACGGCCCCGGGGGACGGCCCCGGGGGACGGCCCCAAGGGACGACCTTGAGCGGGTCCGGCCGGGGGGTCATAACGGCGGCAGACATCGCCCGGAGCCCGCCATGACCTACCTGCTCGCCGCCGACCTCCCGACCGCGCCCGCCGGGGAGCGGTTCCGCGCCCTGCTCGGCCGGCCGGGGATCCTGCAACTGCCCGGCGCGCATAACGGCATGGCGGCGCTGCAAGCCAAGGCGGCTGGGTTCGAGGCGCTCTATTTGTCGGGCGCCGCCATGACCGCGCAGATGGGCCTGCCGGATGTCGGCATCATCACGGTGGACGAGGCCTGCTTTTTCATCCGCCAGCTCGCCCGCGCCTCCGGCCTGCCGGTGCTGGCCGACGGCGACACCGGCTACGGCGAAGCGCTGAACGTGATGCACATGGTCCGCAGCTTCGAGGACGCGGGCGCCGGCGCGGTGCATATCGAGGACCAGCTGCTGCCGAAGAAATGCGGCCATCTGAACGACAAGAAACTGGCCGAGCCGCACGACATGGCCGCCAAGATCGCCGCCGCCGCGCGGGCCCGGCGGCATCTGTTCATCATCGCCCGCACCGACGCCGCCGCCTCGGAAGGGATGGACGGGGCGGTGGCGCGCGCCCAGCTCTATCTGCAGGCCGGGGCGGACGCGATCTTCCCCGAGGCGCTCACCTCGGCCGAGATGTTCCGCACATTCGCCGCAAGGGTGCGGGCGCCGCTGCTCGCCAACATGACCGAGTTCGGCCGCACGCCGTTCTTCACCGCCGCCGAGTTCCAGGCGATGGGCTACAAGATGGTGATCTGGCCGGTGAGCTCGCTGCGGGTGGCGAACAAGGCGCAGGAGGAACTCTACGCCGCCATCCGCCGCGACGGGGGCACGCAGGCGATGCTCGGTCGCATGCAGACCCGCGCCGAGCTCTACGCGGCGATCGGCTATCACGACTACGAGGCACTCGACGCCTCGATCGTCACGACCGTGGTGCCCCAGGGGATGCCCCTGGGGATGCCCCAAGCGACACCGGATCGGTGATCAGCCGGTGGTCGTGGGCTTCGCCTCCTTGGCGATCGCCCCGGTCATCGGGATGAAGAACACGCCCATGTCGCGGCGGGAATGGATCTTGCCCGCCGCGTCCTTGGTATAGACATACAGCACCTGGCCGCGCTTGAACGGCTGGCCGATCGGGATCACCATCC